>JASEHG010000009.1 GCA_030018855.1 Candidatus Brocadiaceae bacterium | reverse complement strand
ACCAGGGATTAGGGAAAAAGAATGTAGGGACAGACCTTCAGGTCTGTCCATCCCTTTTCCGCCTAAGGCGGATCACGCTACAAAGATTCCCTTTGTAAGTAAGGTCGGGCAGGGGCAAGCCCTGCCCCTACAACTTAAACCCTTAAACGCTTGGTTTTTTTGAGGGGGTGGTGAGGGGGAGACTTCCCCCTTACATAAGCATCACCAATATCTATAGAGAATACAACTTATACATACATTTCGCTTGCAAGGTACTACAGTGTGGTATATCCTGAGTTTGTGCCTCAGACCTTCAGATTCTCACCCAGACCAAATAATGCCCACCTCATCCATTGGAGGGAGTGGAAAGAAGAGGCCTTTCAGCAGGCCCAAAAGGAAGATAAACCCGTCTATTTGAGCCTCAGTGCCGTATGGTGTCACTGGTGCCACGTCTTTGACGAGACCACACTATCAGACCCTCACGTCATAGAAACCCTCAACCGGGATTTCATCTGCATCCGGGTGGATGCAGACAAAAACCCGCACATCCAGGGCCGCTACCTGGCCGGAGGCTGGCCCACCAGCGCCTTCCTCACACCAAGGGGAGACATTATTGTTGCCGGGACTTATATGTACCCGGAGGACTTCAGGTCTCTTGCCAACCGGGTCTCGGAACATTACAGGCACAAAAAAGGCGAACTCTACGCAAGGATGGCCCACTACAAGATAGAAAGGGGTATTGAAAGGGAGAGACGACGTCTACCAAGAGAAGGGCTAACGGAAGAAATCCCCAGGGAGGTCTTCAACTCCATCAAGAAATCCTTTGACCCCATCCATGGGGGTTTTGGCACGGAACCAAAATTCCCACAACCAGAAGTAATTGAATTCCTGATAAAAGAATCCCTCTTTAATCCGCCTGTAGGGGAGACAAACGTCTTAGACGGATTGGAAATGGCACAAAAGAGCCTTGACGGCATGATGAAGGGAGAACTATGGGATGCCGTAGAAAAGGGCTTCTTCCGCTACTGCACCAAGGCCAATTGGACAGTCCCCCATTACGAAAAGATGCTGGAGGGCAATGCCGGCCTGCTAAAGGACTACCTCCTGGGCTATCAAGCCACCGGGAACGAGTCGTACCGTGTTATAGCAGAAGGCATCCTCCATTACACAGGCACACACCTCTACGCCCCTGACGGTGGCTTCTACGGCAGCCAGGATGCAGACGAAGAATACTACCGCCTGGATGCCCAGGAAAGGGGTAAGGCTATCCCTCCAGCGGTAGACGAATGCATATATACCAATTGGAACGGGCAGATAATCTCCCAGTACCTCCTGGCCCACCAATCCCTGGGCTACAAATCCGCCCCAGGCGGACTGGAAAAGGCCACCAAAACCCTGAACTTCTTGAAAGAGAGGGCCTACAAGAAAGGCCATGGGATGCGTCACTATACAGTCATTGAGGAGGGTGGCAAGGCTACTCTGGACAAAGCAAATGATCGCAGGCTAAAGCCTGCGGCTACAGAGGTCGTTGGGGAAGGTGGCAGTACCACTCCCAACAAAGGGTTGGGTGGCCTCCTGGCAGACCAGGTGTACACGATGGAGGCCCTCCTGACCGCCTACCAGACCACCGCTAAGCGGGAGTACCTCCAATGGGCCACTGACCTGATAGACTACACAATCACGGCCCTTGGAGACAGGACCGGTGGAGGCTTTTTTGACGTCTCGGAAGAGCTCGCCTCTATTGAAGGCCTCTCCTCCAGGGAGAAACCTTTCCTGGAGAACTCAGCGGCGGCGAGGGCACTAATCAGGCTATTCTACCTCACCGGTCAGGAGAGATATAAGAAAGAGGCATTAAACGCCCTGAGGGCCTTCCTGGACACCTACCAGGACTACTCCCTCCAGGCGGCCACCTTTGCCCTGGCCGTGAGGGAGTATCTTACATACCCCATCCGTATATTCATAGTGGGTAGGGAATCAGACGCTGACACCTTGGCCTTGCACCAAGAGGCCCTAAAGATACCGTCCTCCGCCAGGGTCTCCCCACATGGGGAAGGTATTGAGGCAGCCCTTGCATGGAAGATAGTAGGGGTGCTGGACCCTGCCACTGACCCCCTCAAAATTGGTCAACTCACCTTCCCCCAGCAAGAATCCGCCGTGGCCTACATCTGCCGGGAAGGTACGTGTTCCCCACCCCTGGCAGACCCTGCTGACATAAGAAAATTTCTGATAGGGAAATGACACGAGACAGGGGGTAGGGGGTAGGGAGTAGGGAGTAGCAATCTTTTTACTACTACCCCCTATCCCCTACCCCCTACTCCCTAGTCTCTGCTTCCCGGCCTTATCCCTTGAATTTTACATGTAGTAGCACTATAATTTTTTAGTAAGAAGAAGTGTACCTTAAGTGGGGGTTTGATCGATCAAACCTATACAATCCACATTATTCACCTCAACTAGAGAAGTCCATGGCTTGGGAAGATAAGGATTACTATAGCATACTGGAAGTAGACCGTAATGCCTCCCATGAAGACATAAAGAAGGCCTATCGTAAGATGGCCCTCAAGTATCACCCCGACAGGAACCCGGGGAACAAGGAGGCAGAAGAATACTTCAAGAAGGCTGCCGAGGCCTATGAGGTGTTAGGTGACCCGGAGAAGAAACAGCGGTACGATACGTATGGGCGAGAGGGCCTCAAGGGATACGATATCCATGGGTTCACCAACTTTGATGATATCTTTGAACACTTTAGCGATATATTTGGTGGGAGTATCTTTGAAGAGTTCTTTGGCACCCGCACTCGCCGCAGGGCAGCACGTAAGGGGCCAAGTCTCAGGGTGGACATAGACATAGACCTTAGAGAAGTAGCCACCGGCGTAGAAAAGACCATAAACCTCAACCGTCGGGAGTATTGCGACGTGTGCGGCGGTTCTGGTCTCAAGCCAGGTACCTCACCCGCCGTCTGTTCTTATTGTCGGGGTAAGGGCGAGACCCAGCAGACACAGGGCTTTTTTACCTTCCGCAGTACCTGTCCTAAATGCGGCGGTCACGGTAAGGTGATTGAATCCCCTTGTTACAGGTGTAACGGTCAGGGGCGTATTGCAAAGAGGGCCCAGGTCGCCGTACAGGTACCCCCTGGAATAGAGGACGGCGTGAGACTCCGAGTGGCAGGCCAGGGAGAACCAGGTGAGAACGGGGCACCCAGGGGTGATTTGTATTGTGACATCCACGTAAGACCGCATCCCCTCTTTCAAAGGGAAGGCAGTCACCTTATCTGCGAACTCCCCATAAGTCTTACCCAGGCAGCCCTGGGTTATGAACTGGATATGCCTACCTTAAAAGGGGCTACTGCTAAACTGAGGATACCCCGTGGGACCCAGAACGGTGACGTAATAACCCTCAAAGGAGAAGGTCTCCCGTCCATGCAGAGTTGGGGCAAGGGAGACCTGCTGGTAAGGATAGTAGTGGAGGTACCCACACGGCTTACCGCACGTCAAGAGGAACTGCTGAGGGAGTTTGCCGAGCTTGAAACCAAGAACCAGAACCCCAAGTGGAAGAATTTCTGGCAGAAGGTAAAGGAGTATTTTGGATAATGGTAGAGAAGGAAAAAGCCCGTAGTGAGCGAAGCCAGGGCCCTGACCCTGAATCCGCCCCTTCGCGCGGCGAAGGGGAAGGGAAATCTAGCGGCAGTACCGCAGGCAAAGAAGAAAAATCCGCCTCCGGTGGACCAAAAGGCATGCCTTCTGTCCAGCGCAAACCCAGCACCAATCAGGCAGGGGGTGAGGCAGAAGAAGGGGCCACAGAGGCCGTCCCTTCATCCGCCTTAGGCGGACTTCCCGCAGAAAAGGGGGTAGAGCTTACTGAGGAGGAGTTTGCGGAACTGAAAAAGAAGGTAGAGGAGAGGGACGAGTATCTGGACGTCCTCCTGCGTACCAAGGCCGACTTCTCTAACTACCAAAAGAGGATGAAGCGGGAGTTAGAGTCTATGGCTCGCTACGCCACCCAGGACCTCGTCAAGGCCCTTATCCCCGCCATGGACCACCTCTCCAGGGCCATAAAGTCGGCAGGCAGTCATCCACCTCAGGCGGAAGGTGAAAGAGGGGCTAACTCTGAGGGCCTAAGAAAATTTCTTGACGGCCTCCAACTCATCCAGAACGAGTTCCTCAAGGCGTTGGAAGGGGCGGGAGTAAAGAACGTTGAAGGCACAGTGGGACAACCTTTCAACCCAGAATTCCACGAGGCATTCCTGGAGGAAGAAGAGGCCCAATTGCCCCACCACACCATCCTGGAGATGCTTGAACCTGGTTTTATCCTCCACGACAGGGTGCTAAAACCAGCCAAGGTAAAAGTCTCCAAAAAACCTGTCCCTCAGGAGGGGAAACCAGGTCAGGAAGCCCCGCCTGCTAAGGAGGAATCCCTTCCCGAGACAAAGCCCGACTCGCCTCAGGCGGATTAAGAAGGCATCAAGGGCAAAGGGGGGAAAAAGGCTTAGGAGGTTGTCAGTAGTCAGATAACTGAAAACTGGAGACCTCTGAAAAATCCCACGCACCTGTCCCGCCAGAGGCGGATTTTCAACATTCTGAGGGTTAGTTAGACTATGGACTATAGACTTGGACTTTTTTTAGTCCAGAGTCTATTGTCTACAGTCTAACGTCTATTTGAGATTCTTCGCTTCCCCTTCGCTACGCTCAGGGCTTCGGCTCACTCAGAATGACACATGGTGTTGTAGTCACTTTCGCAGAGATCTTAGCCAGTACAAGAAGATACCTATCCTTTAGCCAGTCGCCTCTTTTTCCTCGTGGCTAAGACCGCTCTCCAACAGGCCAAGGGGGTATGAATCTCCCAACCTTTTATCCAGTCTCTCCAGCTTGCCTTCCAGCCGGGTTGGCCAACCCTTCCAATACCTCTTGACGGTTATAACTATAAGGGCAAAGGTCAGGATTAAGAATAATATATAAAGCCAGTCCATCTGCTACTGTCCTATTTGAAGTAAAAATATTATATACACTATTACGGCTGTGGGTCAAGCACCACCCTGTATACATCAGTGCGCATCTTTTGGCTTGCAAAATATCTGAAAGACGGGTATATCTTGCGAAGAGATACTCTAAGAAATGGAAACCAGGCTGGCAAAGGTCTTTAGCTCGGGGGTAAATGGTATTGAATCCTACATCCTGGAGATAGAGGTCTGCGTCTCCAGGGGTTCTCTTCCCAACATGGTCATGGTAGGGCTTCCCGACCAGGCAGTAAAGGAGAGTCGGGACAGGGTGAGGGCCGCTATGGTCAATAGCCAGTACCGCTTCCCTTACGACCATGTAACCATCAACCTGGCCCCAGCTCACCTCAAGAAGGAAGGCCCAGCCTTTGACCTCCCTATGGCCATTGGTCTGCTCCTGGCAAGTGGGCAGATAGGGTCTCCTAAGCTAACAAAATATCTCATCGTTGGGGAATTATCCCTTGATGGCCGGGTGAGGCCGGTGAAGGGCTGTCTATCTATGGCCCTCAAGGCAAGGGGGGAGGGTTACCGTGGGATGATACTCCCCGCAGAGAACGCCCCGGAGGCCGCCGTGGTGGAGGGGCTGGAGGTTATCCCCGTGAAAAGTCTCGCCGAGGCCGTAGGGTTCCTTAGCGGTCAACTCTCTATCCGCCCCACCCAACTCAACCTTCAGGAGGTCTTTAATAATTCCGTCCACTATGAGCTGGACTTTGCGGAGGTGCGGGGTCAGGAACATGCCAAGAGGGCCCTCCTGGTGGCGGCCGCAGGGGGACACAATGTCTTAATGATTGGTCCCCCTGGAGGCGGTAAGACCATGCTGGCACAGCGATTCTCCTCCCTCCTGCCCCAACTCCACCTGCAGGAGGCCCTGGAGACCACCAAGATTTACAGCGTATGTGGACTACTAAATCAGTCTGCTTCGGGTGGGAGTAGCCCTACCACCTCAGGCGCATGCCTGGTGGCCACACGCCCCTTCCGCTCTCCACATCACAGCGTCAGCGAGGCAGGCCTGGTGGGAGGGGGCACTTTCCCCAAGCCTGGAGAAATCAGCCTTGCCCACCACGGCGTGCTGTTCCTGGACGAACTGCCTGAATTTAATCGGAACGTACTGGAGGCCCTCCGCCAGCCCCTGGAGACAGGAGAAATAACCATCTCCCGCGCCTCTAACTCCGCCACCTACCCTGCCAGGATTATGCTCCTGGCCGCCATGAACCCCTGCCCCTGCGGCTACTACACCCATCCCAAAAAGCGGTGCCGCTGTACCCCCCACCAGATTCAAAACTATCTATCCAAGGTGTCTGGTCCCCTGCTGGACAGGATTGATATCCACATTGAAGTCCCGGCACTTGAGCACAGGGACATAGCCCACAGCCCTGCTGGAGAGTCCTCAGCCCAGCTAAGGGAGAAGGTCTCCAGGGCCAGGACAACCCAGAGGGAGAGACTGCAAGGGCACGGCCTCACCGCCAATGCACAGATGTCGGGCAGGTTGATAAAGAAGTTTTGTACACTGGATGCCCACGCAGAGGACCTCCTCCAGAAGGCCATGATGGAGATGGGCCTATCGGCCAGGGGCTATACCAAGGTGCTGAAACTCTCCCGTACCATTGCCGATTTGGAAGGCAGTCCTGACATTCGTACCGAACACGTCTCCGAGGCCGTACAGTACAGGAACCTGGACAGGACTTTCTGGAAGTAATAACTCCAAGGTGAATCAACTCAAAAAGGCTTTGTCATGAGACTTCCCATTCATTACAAAATAACGGAAGAGGACCACTACCACTACTTCTTAAGCTTTATTAGAGGAGAGAGATATGAAAAGGATAAAGTGGGATATACGCCATAAAGGGCACGCATGGAAGGGAGAAGCAGCAAAAGAACGCTTAAAATTGATTCCCGAAAAGATAGAAATGTTCCAAGGGAAACTATTTTGGAGTGATAAGGAAAGACTGAATATGTTGGGTTTACTCTTGGAAAACGTGGGTATTGACAAGGCTATACGTTTCGGAGAACCTAAAATGTGGCGTGAAGCCGTTGCAGAACTGGAAGAATAGAAATGGGTAAAGACAATATTACACATCTTTGTAACGATAATTTGTATAGCACAAAACGTAGCTAGGATTTACTTCCCTAACCTAAGAGATGGACTTATTACCACTTATAGAAAAAGAACTCCAAGAACTCCACCAGGCGGGACTCTATCGTAGCCTCCTCTCTGTGGAGGGTGTGGAGGGACCTTTTGTAAAGATTGGGGGGAAGAAATACGTCTGTTTTTGTTCCAACGACTATCTTGGGCTTGCGGGGCATCCGAGGATAAAGCGGGCGGCCCAGGAGGCCATTGAACGGTACGGGTGGGGGACGGGGGCCTCCAGGTTGGTATCGGGCAATACAACCATCCATGAGGCCCTGGAGGTAGAGTTGGCCCACTTCAAGGGTACCGAGGCGGCACTGGTCTTCCCCTCTGGTTATATGGCCAACGTGGGTACCATAACCGCACTTGTAGGGAAGGGGGATATCGTGATAGGCGACAGGCTCAACCATGCGAGTCTGATAGATGGGTGCAGACTCTCAGGTGCGGACTTCAGGGTGTATGCCCATAAGGACGTGGAGGGGCTGGAGGGTGTTCTGGGGAGGTCCTCCCAGTATAGAAAGAGGCTGATAGTTACCGACGGGGTCTTCAGCATGGATGGAGACCTGGCACCCTTAGCGCATATTGTAGAACTGGGCAAGAAATATGAGGCAATGTTGATGGTGGACGA
The DNA here is from genome assembly GCA_030018855.1 of Candidatus Brocadiaceae bacterium. Lineage (GTDB taxonomy): Bacteria > Planctomycetota > Brocadiia > Brocadiales > Bathyanammoxibiaceae > 2-12-FULL-52-36. The sequence continues at coordinate 14,808 of JASEHG010000009.1, read as the reverse complement.
TGCCCATGGGACTGGGGTCCTGGGTAAAAAGGGTAAGGGTACGCTTGAGCATTACGGATTGGAGGGAGGAGTAGACGTCCAGATGGGCACCCTGAGCAAGGCCCTGGGGGGGATTGGGGGCTTTGTGGCGGGGAGCAAGACCCTTATAGAGTATCTCAAGAACAGGTCAAGACCCTTCATCTACACCACTGCCTTGCCCGTAACGGCATGTGCGGCGGCCAGGGAGGCACTAAAGATTATAGAGGAGGAACCTTCCAGGAGGGAGGCCCTATGGAGGAACGTCCGATGCCTGAAAGAAGGTTTAAAATCTGGTAGGGGCGTATTACAATACGCCCCTACAGGTTTACAGGTGCCAGAGGGCGAGTCGCCCATATTCCCCATTGTAATAGGCGATGCTAAGGAGGCAGTGGCCCTCTCCAGGTCCCTTTTTGAGAAGGGCCTCTGGGTAACGGCCATCCGTCCGCCAACTGTACCGGAGGGCACAAGCCGACTGAGGGTAACAGTCACGAGCGAGCACACCCAGGAACACGTACAGGCCCTGCTCCAGGCCCTGGCGAAGAAAGTTTAAAGGTTTAAGGGTTCAAGAGTTCAAATAAGGTAGGGGCACGTTGCAACGTGCCCCTACTCAGGGGCTTGTAATTGACTATGTTAGGGGTATAATTCTTCCCACTGGACTGTTACTGGGAGACTGCCTTTGGACTGGTTATACTTACAGTCTCTACCCCCTGGGGTATGGACAGACGGAAGACCTTTGGGTCTAGCCCTTCGTTGATAACGACCTTACTCAGGTTGAGGGTAAGGTTAGTATCTCCTGCGGACCAGTAGATTTCCAGGCTCTGTGGCAGGCTACAGTCTCCGATGTCCTTATACTCTCCAAGGGTGGCCTGCATCCTGAGACTGCCATCCGGATTAAAGGATTCAATATATGAGACCTGTAAGGTCCTTTTATCCACAAAGAGGTCTGAAAGGGTAAGCCCCTGTTCATCAAGCACATGAATCGTCCAGTACTCAGGGGTGGGCTCAAAGGAGAGGCGTTTACTGGAGAGCTCCGCCTCAAAATCCAGCAGGCCCGAGACATCGTTCGGAGAGAAGTTAAGCCCAAGGGAGGTAAGGTTCTGGTTGGCCCTGCCGGTGTAGACCTTTTTTTCTCCTGGGACATAAAGCCAGGCCTCTTGTCCATTGGAGACTATGTCAAAAATGGTGCTGAAGAGTTTACTGCAGACCACCCTGAGCCTCCTGGGCCGTTCCATTCGGATGTAGCCCCGGCAGGAGAGGGGGGATTCCAGTTCCGGAGATTCTACAGTCACCTCTACCTTGGCCTTCAGGGTATTAATCTTGAGGGAGTTTATGCCCACATGGTGGCGGACCTCTTCCAGGGTGAAGTCCCGGGGTGGGGCAACCCCTTCCAGGGCCGCGCAACCTGTTAACGTGAAAACCAGGAGGATTTTCGTGAGAAGTCTTTTGATAGTGTTATCCATTACAGCTCTAGCCACTCCGTCCTATGGCCAGTTGATGGATACCCCCTGGCCTATGTTCCGTCACGATACGAGGCACACCGGGCAGAGCCCTTTTGCCGGTACCCATGAGGGCAAGCTTAAGTGGCGCTTTAAGACCGGAGGTGATATAACCGCAAGCCCCACTATTGGGCAAGATGGTACCGTATACGTTGGTTCCAAGGATGGTAAGCTCTATGCCCTTAGTCCTGAGGGTAGCCCCCGCTGGATATTTATCACAGGGGATGCGATAGAATCCTCCCCCGCCATAGGTGAAGGTGGCATTATATATTTTGGGTCCTGGGATGGCTATCTTTATGCCCTCAACCCGGACGGCTCAAGAAAATGGGCCTATCGCACCGGGGCCGGTATCCCCTCTTCTCCATGTATAGGGCCTGATGGCACCCTCTACGTTGGCTCCTGGGATTTGAGGATATACGCCATAGATAAAGAGGGCCACCCAAAGTGGAACTTCCACGCCAAGGACCACGTCTCTTCCTCCCCTGCTATTGCACCAGATGGCACTGTATACTCTTGCTCCCAGGACGACCGCCTGTATGCCTTTACCCCCGAAGGTAAAGGCAAATGGACCTTCCGGACGGAGTACATTATAAATTCCTCCCCTGCCATAAGCAAGGACGGTAATACAATTTACATCACCTCAGGGGATGGCAACCTTTATGCAGTCAGTCCCGAGGGGTACATGCGGTGGGTCTTTAAAACGGCCTATGATATAGATTCCTCTCCGGCCATAGACGAGGGAGGTAACGTATATTTCGGTTCCGGCGAGGGGATAGTCTTTGCGGTGAATCCCGATGGTACGGAGAAGTGGCAGTTTGCGACGGACTTTACCGTGGTAGCCTCTCCCACCATTGGAAAGGATGGTACTATCTATATAGGTACAAGAGACGGGACCTTCTACGCCATAGCCCCGGACGGCAGGCCCAGATGGAGCTACAAGACTGGTGGCCCCATAGAGTTCTCCTCCGCAGCCATCGGCACTGATGGTACGGTGTATGTGGGTTCTACGGACGGCTATCTCTACGCCTTCGGACCTTGAGGTGGAGGGGCGGTAGGATGATGCCCTGCCATTGCATGTCGCACTGCCTCATGCAGGTGCCAGGACTTTATGAGCCTGTAAAATACAAAGATAATAAGTCCCCAGAGGGGAAGCAGGGCGGCCGTTAGATATACCATACGGCTGGTAATAGTGTCCTCCAGGTTTAATGCCTCTGACTTGTCTATCTCTGCAATTAGGGCCCACCGGATACCTTCAGAGATTTCCACGGGGGTGTAGGCACTAAGCACCTTTTTGCCACGGTAGTCCCTGATTAGCTTGCAGTTGGATTGCCCTGCCAGGGCATCCCTGGAGGCAGTCGTTTCTACCCTATTTTTCAGTACTGTTGACTCCTGTACAAAACGGGAGTCGGAACGCATAAGGAAGTCCTGGCCTACCAGATAGGTCTCCCCGGTCTCCCCAAGACCAGCCCTCTGGAGCATCATCTCATTTATCCTCAATGGATTCACATGGGCTATAAGTACGCCCATAGGGGTCTTCTCCCCGGCCATCTTCATAAGAAGGGGGGAGGATATAAATATGGCAGGCCCTTTATAGGGTTCGTGCCACTTCATGTCCCCCGTGGTAATACCTGACTTCCCCCGTACAAAGGCCTCTGCTATAGGGGTGTCGGGATAGGCCGTAAGGATATTTTTGCCCTGGATGGGGAAATCCTTGGCACTGACCACTATATTGCCTGCCATATCCACTACCAATATGTCATAATACTCGTGGGCGGTGCAGAATTCTTCCACCATCCGGCCGTAGTTAATATCTGCCTCTTTGTAGAGGTTGCCTTCCATCCCCCCCTGCTTAAATGCGTTAATGAAGGTAGCCGCTACCCGCACAATCAGGGGGCTGGTAGCCAAGGCGTAAGCATCTGCCTTCTTATCCCGGAAATAGTTCTCTAGCGCTTGTTTCTTTATATCCCTTACAGAAATAAGGTGATTGAACACCTCCTGTCTGAAGGAGCCTTTAACGGCATTACAGGTAATAGAGGTAGTGATGAAGTAAGGTATGACACTGCCAAAAAAACAGAGCAGGAGGAGGTAATAAAAGAGGCCATGCCCCTTTTCCGGCCCTCTGTGAGGGGGCTTCTCGTGGGTTGCAGGAGTTTTTATCCTATGCGGGGGCGGAGATTCTTGTTCCATCTGAACCTACCCCTTTCATAAACGTTCAATTATATTATATACTGTTAAAGTCAATCTTGGGAGTGGACAAAATTAAACCTGATGGATTGTAGGGTTTCACGCCTCCCTAAGCAAGGATATTTTTTGCCCCCTACAGGCCATAAACCCTTTGTAGAGTAGACTTTTTCAATTGACAATCGGTCTTGACTGTAGCTATATAGTAAAAAAACCTTTAGGGTCATTGTTGGGGCGGGCCGTTAGGTCGCCCCTATAGAAAGGCAGACTTTTCAGTGGGAAACCTCCTTTTTGAAATTGGCACAGAAGAGATACCCTCGGGTTATATCTCCCCCGTCCTGAGGCAGATGGAAGGGCTTTTCAAGGAAGGTCTCAAGGGGAACCGCCTTGAATGTGCAAGGGTGGTTACCATGGCAACGCCCAGGCGGCTGAGTCTTTACGCCGAGGGGATACCAGAGAGGCAACCTCCCCTGGTGGAAGAGATACAGGGTCCGGCCGCCAGGGTAGCCTTTAATAAGGAAGGACAGCCTACCAAGGCCGCACTGGGTTTTGCGAAGGCCCAGGGGGTAGAACCCAGCGGACTAAAGATAAAAGAGACCCCAAAGGGGGCCTACGTCTTTGCTGTCAAGACCCACGCAGGGGAGGAGACGATGAGGCTCCTCCCTATCCTCTTGACTACGATGGTCCGTTCCCTGGGTTTCCCAAAAAAGATGAAGTGGAAGGGGTCTGGCCTCCTCTTTGCCCGCCCCATACGCTGGATAGTGTCCCTGCTAGACCAGGGAGTAATCCCTCTGGAGCTTAACGGCATAACCAGTGGGAGGACCACCTTTGGCCATCCTTTCCTCTCAGGAAAGGGTCTTTCAATAAAAAGGGCAGATTTGGATACGTACAAGACAACCCTCAGGAAGGAAAAGGTCCTGGTGGACATAGAGGAACGGAAGGCCCTCCTTAGGGAAGGCATTAACAAGGTACTTGCCCAGCACGGCTCCCAACTAAAGGAGGAGGAACTTTTGGAGGAGGTAACCTTCCTGGTGGAGTACCCGTGTGCCGTAGAGTGCACCTTTCCGGAGGAGTTCTTGAGGGTCCCCCAGGAGGTAGTAGAGACAGTAATGAAGGAACACCAGAGGTATTTCCCTGTGGAGGATGCCCAGGGGAGGCTACTGCCCAGGTTCGTGGTGGTAACCAACAGAGGGCCTCGGGAGGCAGCCTCTTGCATAGAGGGGAATGAGCGGGTGCTAAAGGCGAGGCTGGCAGACGCCAAGTTCTTCTGGGAGGAAGACCGTAAGGTCTCTCTCCAGAAGAGACTGGAGGGACTCAAGGAGGTGGTCTTCCACGAGAAGCTGGGGAGCTATTGGGAGAGGGTAGAGAGGATAGACCGTCTATCAGGTTACCTGGCCCTGAGGCTGGGACTGGGGCCTGCTGAGAGAGAGACCCTCCACAGGTCCGCCAGGCTGTGTAAAGCCGACCTACTGACCCAGATGGTAGGGGAGTTCCCAAGACTTCAAGGAGTGATGGGCTACCACTACGCCAGGGAAGAGGGAGAAAGAGAGGACGTGGCCAGGGCCATCCTGGAACACTACCTCCCCCGCTTTGCAGGCGATAGGCTGCCGGAGACCCAGTTGGGTGCACTACTGAGCCTTGCTGACAAGTTTGACGCCCTTTGCGGCTGTTTCTCCATTGGCCTCGTGCCCACAGGCTCGCAAGACCCTTATGCCCTGAGGCGTCAGGCCCAGGGCATTATCCGCATCCTGGAAGATAAAAACCTTAACCTCTCTCTGAAGGACTCCCTGGCGGCCGCCCTGGAGAACTTCCCCGGCAGGGGTACCACACTCCAGGAACTCCTGGAATTCTCCAGAGATAGACTCTACCAGACCTTCCTGGAGAGGGGATACCGTTACGACATCATCAACGCCGTGCTGGCGGCAGGCTTTGACAATATAGCCGACTTCTCCAGGAGGCTCGGCGTTATTTCTCGCCTCTCTCAGACCCACGAGTGGCAAGGACTGGTTACAGTGGTGGAGAGGACCTTTAACATAGGCAAGAAGGCCGCAACCACCGGGGAGGTGGAAGAGGCACTCCTGCAGGAAAAAGAGGAGCGAGAACTCTGGGGGCTTTATCAAAGACACAGGGACAAGATATTATCCCTTATAGATAAGGAGCAATACGAAGAGGCCTCTATGGAATATTACACCTCATTTGCCCAGGCCGTACATACCTTTTTTGATAAGGTCTTCGTGAACGTAGAAGACCAGAGGCTCAGGAACAACCGCCTCCTTCTCCTGAAGAACATAAATGAATTGTACGCCACAAAGATAGCTGACCTGGCCCAGATAGTGCCCCCCGGGGATGGAGAAAAACAAGAACTATTGTAGTGGCAAAGCTTTTTGCTGGCACATCAGGCCGAGCAAGCTCGGCCACTACAACAATTAGTAAAATATGGAAGAACTGATACAGTCCTTTTTAGACTACCTCGCCCTGGAATGCGGCCTCTCAAAAAATACCATCCTGGCCTATAGGAACGACCTGACAAAATTTTCTGCCTTCATGGAGAGCTGGGGTCTCCGCCGCCCCCAGGACGTCCAACCCGAACACCTGAACACCTTCATGTCCTCCGGAAAGGAGAGCGGTCTAAGTGTAAACAGCATCTGCCGGAACCTGGTGGCCATTAAACAATTCTACAAGTACCTGGTACTGGAAGGGAAACACCAGCAGGACTCACTTGCAGTGGTGGATTCGCCAAAGCTGTGGAAGCGTCTGCCTGGGGTGCTCCACTGGAAAGAGGTGGAAAAGCTCCTTAGCGTGTCTCCTTCCCCCGCCCCTCTGGGGTTGAGGAATAAGGCCCTGCTGGAGGTACTCTATGCTACAGGGGCCAGGGCCTCAGAGGTAACCACCCTGAGGTTAAAAGACGTGGACCTGGAGGCCGGATACCTCCGCTGTAAGGGCAAAGGAAATAAGGAGAGGATAGTTCCCATTGGGTCCCGGGCCCAGGAGTCCCTGAAGAGGTATCTATCGGAGGCAAGACCTCATCTGGGTAGCCCTGCTACCAACCCCGGCAAAGGTTCAAAGGTTCAAGTGACGAGGGCCGCTCACGACAAAGTAGATTGGGACGGCACAGTGTTCTTGAGCAGGCGAGGTCACTCACTCAGGCGTGAGGACGTCTGGCGTATAGTCAAGACCTATGCCAGGAGGGCTGGTATAAAGGCCATCTCCCCCCATGCCCTGAGGCATTCCTTTGCCACCCACCTCCTGGAAAGGGGGGCGGACCTCAGGAGCGTCCAGGAGATGCTAGGCCACGCCTCTATTGCCACCACCCAGGTCTATACCCATATAGACCGCCAGCACCTGAAGACCATACACAAACAATTTCACCCAAGGGGTTAGACCTTGAAAGGACCGATTTTGCCTGCAGCGCCGCCGCCCTTTAAAAGGGCACTATCTACCTTCTTTATCCTCTTTATCTCCTGCCCTAATGTCCTTTTTGCAGACGATAGTAAGGCAAAAAACGTTATCCTGTTTATAGGCGACGGCATGGGGCAGGCCCACGTACTGGCCGCAAGGGTATTCGCCCATGGGCCTGCAGGACGGTTGAACATGGAGTGTTTAGAACATTTTGGCTACGTTACTACATACCCCAACGGTTCCTTCGTTACCGACTCTGCTGCGGCAGGCACTGCCATGGCCACAGGCCACAAGACCAGTAATAATATCATAGGGCGAGGGAGGTATGGGCAGGAGTATAAGAACGTCCTGGAGTTAGCCAGGGAGATGGGAAAGGCCACAGGACTGGTGACCACCACAGAGGTAACCCATGCCACCCCGGCTGCGTTTGCTGCCCATGAGGCCCATAGGGCGGAGGCTAAGGCCATCGCCCTGGATTACCTTGACGGTGTCCAGCCAGACGTCATCCTGGGAGGCGGGGCGTGGGTCTGGACGCCAGACCTGCTGGAAGAGGCCAGGAAACGGGACTATACCATCGTCTTCACGAAGAAGGAAATGGATACCCTGGATTCCACCAAGTCAAAAAGGCTCCTGGGTCTCTTCGCCCACAGCCATATGGCCTTTGCTACGGAACAGGGTAGGGAGGAACCCTCCTTGAAGGAGATGACCTTAAAGGCCCTGGAAATCCTGCGGAGAGACCCTGACGGGTTCTTCCTGATGGTAGAAGGGGGCAGGATAGATAATGCGGGGCATAATAACGACCTGAGGCGGTTAATCCATGAGGTGCTAGGTTTTGATGAGGCCATAGGGGCGGTAATGGCAGGGCTGGGGGACCCGAACGATACCCTCTTTATAATTACCGCGGACCACGAAACGGGCGGGCTAGCCATTGTAGGCCCAGGCGGACACCTGCCCGGTAAGGGGGAGATGGTGGAGGTGCGATGGGCCACTAAGAGGCATACGGCGGCAGACGTCCCCATATGGGCCCAGGGCCCCGGAGCTGAGGCCGTAAGGGGAAAGATGGACAATACCGTGGTCTTTAGTTTGATAAAGGAGGCCCTTGGGGTGGCATCCGCCCCAGGCGGACTCCCGATAAAAATTGGTAGAGAGTAGAGGCATGGCATATTGCAAATCTGCCATACTTCATCTTCGTTCAGGGCAAGCGTTTTGGGCGGGCAGTGCCCTACACAGTCACTATCCTGTTTTTCCCCTGGGCCTTGGCCTGGAACATGGCCTGGTCAGCCCTATGGAGTAATTTCTCGCTATCGTCATCATGGTCCTTGAGGGTAGCCACTCCAGCGCTGAAGGTAACGTGAATTGGCCCAGGGTCTTCCACTCCCGCAGGGTCCTTAGGGAGGAAAGGCTTTGAGCTAAAACCCTGAAGTATCCTTTCGGCCACGGTCAGGGCCTGGAGGGTGCTGCTCTCCGGGACAATTAAAAGGAATTCCTCCCCTCCATATCGGCAGGCGGTGTCAATCTTATCTCTTATATTGTTTAAGACAGCGATGGCCAGGCCCTTCAAGACCTTGTCTCCCTCCAGGTGCCCGTAGTGGTCGTTGTATTTCTTGAAGCTGTCTATATCAATGAAGACTACGGAGAGGAGGTGGTGGAAACGTTTTGCCCTGGCTATTTCCTCCTCTAGTTTGACGCTCAGGTAGCGTCGGTTGAACAACCCTGTGAGGGAGTCTGTAAGACTCAATTGTTCAAGCTTTTGCTCTTTTTGCCTTAACTCTTTCCGCATCTCCTCAAAGGCATTGGCAATCTCCCCAAATTCATCGCCGGTCTTTAACCCTATCGGTTTGCTCAGGTCCCCTCCTGCCATAGTTCTGGTAGCCGAGACCAGCGTCCCCACGGAGCTGATGACGGTGCGTCCCATGGTCATTACCAAAAGAATAGACAGGAGGATAGTTGTGGAAGGGACGGCTAGAGAGACACATTTGCCGATGTCCTCCGTCCTGTTTACCCTGGCCGTGACCCTTTCTGCATAAATCCTGTGGCTGTTTACGAGTACCTCTACGTTCCTTGAAATCTCCCTAATGTATTGGTCTACCTTAGCGATTACCTCTGCATTCTTTTGAGGATTTTCTCCCTTCGCCAATAATCCCTCTAATAGGGGTCTAGCCTTGTAGAAATGGGAGGAGACGACCTCTACCAGCTTCAATTCATCTCCAGGGATGGGCTGGGTCCGGAGGGAAGAGAGCCTTTCTTCTAGTAGTAGGGTACTGAAGTGGAAGAAGTCCTTACTCCCTTCCCCGGCAACTACGGATTCTGCGGAGGTCACCCATTGACGGGTCTTTGCCCTGAGGTCTTCTATCATGGCGGAATATTTGTTAACCTTTTCCAGCTCAACCGCGTTCCGTCTCATCCATAGAATGGAGAACCCTCCCATTATCCCCAGGCCCGCCACCAGAAAAACTACCACCCCCAGGGTGATTCCCATTTTATACACTAACTTCAAGTATAGTCCCTCCCTTGGTCCCCATCTTGCACACCCCAATTTATTGCCCTAATATAAACCATCGCTCTCTCCAGTCAAGGAAAATACCTCTCTGGTCTGTGGATGCAAATTCCAAAGAAAACTAGAGGCCAAAGATATTTGGCATTTGATCCGCCTGAGGCGGATGTTACCCACCTCTATAGCAAATACATACCCTATGGAAGGGACTCTTGACAAGGGTAGGGATACGTGCTAGTCTCTTTTTACTTCCCTTTATGTTTTCCAACCCCAAGTCTATAAATAACTTAATCTAGTTGGGGTTTTTGTTTTTAAAAATGGACTCTATAGCCGCACTAAAGAAAAGAGTAAAGGATAGTCTGCGGTTTGCCTTTCTGGAAGGGGCACCGGCGGGCATAGCCCTGGGGATAATGGACAACTTCGTAAACCCCCTGGCCGTGGCCCTGGGAGCCAGCAACATCCAGATAGGCGTACTGAACTCCCTGCCCAGGCTTTTTGTCTCTCTATCCCAGTTGAAGACGGCAGATTTAGTGGAGAGGGTTGGCTCAAGGAGGCGGCTGATAGTGCCTGCGGTGTTCCTCCATGCCCTATCCTTTCTTCCCATCGCCCTCATGCCCTTTTTAGTGGCAAATACCGTACTTTCACCAGGAGTAGCCCTGCCACTGCTAACGCTCGGATACATGTGGTGCATGGTCTCTGCCCATTTTGCTGGACCTGCCTGGGGGTCTATGCTGTCTGACCTTGTGCCTGTGAGGAGAAGGGGAAGCTATTTTGGGAGGCGGGAGAGGTTACTGGGTTTCGTCTCCGTCCTCAGCGTCTTTCTGGCGGGTTATTACCTGAACTGGAGGGAGGCATCCGCCTCAGGCGGACTCCCGACAAAAAAGGAGGCGGCCCTTTTTGGGTTCTTCGTAGTCTTTCTGGTGGCCGGGTCAGCCAGGTCAATCTCAGGTTACCTCATGACCCTGATTTATGAGCCGCCTCTGAGGATTAAAGAGGAGCATTATTTCTCCTTTTGGGACTTCCTGAGGCGGGCCCCGGAGGGCAACTTCGGGCGTTACGTGGCCTTTGTGGCGGTCATCCATTTTGCCGTCTTGATGTCCGGTCCTTTTTTCTCCGTATTCATGCTCAGGGACCTTGGGTTTTCCTATCTTACTTATTCAGTGCTTGTGACTGTAGCACACACATTTGCCCTCCTTTCCGGCCCCTTCTGGGGAAAGTACGCTGATAAGGTGGGGAACCTGAGGGTACTGAGGATTTGTTCCTGTATCTTACCCTTTCTACCCATCCTGTGGGTATTTTCCCAGGACGTCCGTTACCTCTTTTTTGTCCAGATACTCAGCGGTATAGGCTGGGGAGGGTTTAACCTCTGTTCAGTAAATTTTGTTTACGAGTCCGCCATCCCCGAAAAGCGGACTAGGTGTGTGTCCTATTACAGCGCCACAAACGGCATAGCGGCCTTCGCTGGTACCCTCCTGGGGGGGGTTCTGGCCAGTCATCTCCCCCACCTCATGGGCTACAGGCTGCTGTTTCTCTTTTTACTCTCAGGGGTCTTCAGGGCGTTAGCGGGGGTGTTTCTCCTCACAAAGGTGAAAGAGGTAAGGGGGATGGCGGAGCCACTCCCAGCAAAACCAGTCAGGCCAGGCCCCGGGCCTGAGGCGGTATCCGTCTCAGGCGGACCGGCCATCGGGGAGGGGTCCTCAGGGTGATAAAGGCCCTCCTTATCTTCCTCATTACCTACTTTATTATTTCTGCACAGCGGATTAGCTGGCCCGCCTTAGGCGGGTTGGATAGGCCCACTGGGGCCCTCCTGGGGGCGGTGCTCATGGTGGGCCTTGGGGTGATGCCCCTGGAGGAGGCGTACAGGGCCATAGACCTTAACACCATTGTGCTACTGCTGGGGATGATGATAATCGTGGCCTGCCTGAAGGTGGCCAATTTCTTTGAATATCTTGCCTACATCCTGCTGAGATGGTCCCGCAGCGCCACCGGCCTCCTGTGTCTAGTCAGCCTCTCCAGTGCCGTACTCTCCGCCCTTTTTATAAATGATACCATCTGCCTCCTCTTTACCCCCTTGCTCCTTTCTGCCCTGGGTAAGACCCGTCTTAATCCTGTACCTTTTCTTATTGCCCTGGCCACTTCTTCCAACATCGGCAGTGTGGTTACGTTAACAGGGAACCCCCAGAACATGATTATTGGGGTACTCTCAGGCTGGGGCTACTGGAATTATTGCTTACACCTGTTGCCCGTGGGTTGTATAGCCCTGATATTAAACGTAGCGGTGATATATCTCTTTTTCCACAAAGACCTGGCTAAAAAGGGTCTAGACCATCTGACCCCCCCTGAGCCCTCTCTGGACGGAGACCTGATGACCCGGCTCGGCTTAATCCTGATAGCCGTCTTCCTGAGTTTCACCTTCTCAAGGAACCTGCCTCTTGTCTCTATTATTGGGGGTACGGCCGCCCTGGTATTCTCAGGGGTAAGACCCTCCAGTGCCCTGGAGAGGGTTAACTGGCCCCTTTTACTGTTCTTCGGGTGTCTCTTTATAGTCGTAGCTGGAGTGAAGAAGGTGGGAGTAGTGGATATGCTTTATGGACAGATAGAACCCCTTTTTGGACAATCTCTCCCCAGCCAGATAGTAGGTTTTAGCCTGTTCTCCGTATTGGCCTCCAACCTAGTGTCTAACGTCCCTTACGTCATCCTGGCCAGCCAGTGGATGGACAGGTTCTCGGAGCCTTCGGTCATGTGGCTGGTGTTGGCCATGTCCAGCACCTTTGCAGGGAACCTGACCATTGTAGGTTCTGTGGCCAACATGATTGTGATGGAACTCTCCAGGGAGACGGTGCATATAGGGTTTTTCCAGTTCCTGAAGGTAGGACTGACGGTGACCATCCTCTCCGTTGCTGTGGGCGTGGCCATAATGGTTATCCTCTTCAGGTAGCTTTCTTTAGAAGAACCGAAACCGCAACCCATCCCTATACGCCATACGCCCAGCACATATTTTTTTTATTTTTGTTGCGAAATCTCTTGTAGTATTTCTTATAGTATTGTAAAATATTGTGTGACCACTGAATACTTTTGAGGTTTTGGTCAACCCCAAAGGCTTTCTCTGGCCGTTGGGTTCTTTTTTATCTCTAGGGTTTACAAATTAAGGAAAGGCCAATGGGAAAAAAACTTTATGTAGGGAATCTGGGAAGTTCGGTAACTCGTGAGATGCTAGAGAGTTGTTTTGGTGCAGTGGGGAAGGTAGAGTCCGTGAATATAATTACGGACAGATATACCGGACAACCCAGGGGATTCGGTTTTGTTGAGATGTCCAGTAACCAGGAGGCACAGGACGCCATAAACAAGTTGAACGGCCAGAGCCTGGGAGACCGCACTATCATCGTAAACGAGGCCCGTGCCGAGGAGCGCAGGGGTGGCGGTGGCGGTGCTGGTGGTGGCGGCAGGAGGGGCGGTTTCGGAGGAGGCGGAGGAGGAGAACGAAGGAGGAGATTTTAGAAACTACCTCCATCGGGGCACTAGTCCCACCTGGTGACAAAAAGTGGCCCTGCCGCTTTTAATGTCTCCATAAGTGAACAACCAGTAGGCAGTGTAACGTAACAGACGAATTTGCACGCTACACTGCCTACTCTACGGTGTTTACTGCCTGCGCTCATTGTCAGAGGCCCCCTTCTTCCCCATAGCATCCTCTATAGCCTGAAGCCTGCCCTTTACAGACTCCAGTTCTTTGGCATATTCCTGGCGTTCCACCCGTAAAGCCCTGGCCTCTTCAATAATGAAGTTCTTGAGGACCTCTTGGCCCCTCAAGGCCGAGTTTGTCTGCACGTCAAGATACCGCTTCAGGTCATCTATCCTGGCAGTAAGGGCGCTCAAATCCTTATCCTTGTCAAAGTAACCCTGTTGATGTACTTCTTTTAGGTGGCCCAAATCTCTCTCCATCTCACCTAACCTGGCAAGCCTCTGCTCTAACTCCAACTTCAGGTTAAGCACTCCTTCCTTTGCCTTCTCCAATTCTTTATGCTCCTCAACAGGGTCCTGCAATCCTATGAGTTTTTTGTCCATTGCTTCCAAAGACACCTGCATCTCTTTTATTTGTGCAGTCTGTTTGCTCAGTGCTTCTCTTAACTTAGTATTCTCTTCCCTCACCGACTGTTCAGTGGCGCATCCGAGACAGAGGCAGAGTGACAGGATTACCCCCGATAAAAGGATCAATAACAGTATCGCTCTCCCCTGCATATTTCTACCTCACAGATGCGCAGGCACTTAGCCCTTAAGTATCTCCCTTAACTCCAGTGCGTTCCTCACTGCCCAACCCTCGGCGTCGTTATTAAAATATATATAAACGCTCCTACCCTCTTTTAGCAAGGCTTTTATCCTCTCCGCCTCCTCCTTGAGGAATGCCTTGCTGTAGCATCCAGAGTAGAGACCCCATTCTCCCCCGGGGCCGTGATGCCTGAGGTAAACAAAACCGGTGGTTATTGATTCACCTGGGGCAAATTGAGGCATTCCTGGCCAGTCTGCCTCACAAAGGGCCATATCCGCCTCCCCAAGTAATTCATATACCTCCTCCGCCATCCAGCTTGCGTCCCTGAACTCAAAGGCATGACGGCAGGTGGTATAGGGCCTGAGAGATTTAATGAAGGTCTTTAATCTTCGTGTATCTCTCTTATACCTGGGAGGTAGTTGCCACAGGACTACGGAAAGTTTTTCTTTTAATAGCCGTGCCCTATCAAAGTATAACTCCAGGGGTTCCTGACAGTCCTTCAGCCTTTTTATATGCGTAATGAACCTGCTCCCCTTCAGGGCAAAGGCAAAGCCTTTAGGCGTCCTTTCATACCATGACCGAAAGGCCCCCTCCGTGGGCAGGCGGTAAAAGGTCACGTTGAGTTCTACCGTATCAAAGCGTTCGGCGTAATACTCCAGCCACCTCCTCTGTGGCAGGTCTTCAGGATAAAAGACACCCCCTCCCCAGTGGGGATAGATGAAACCGCTCGTGCCCACAAAGGCCCGTCCTGCGTCAGACGGAGGGACAGCAGGCGGTCTTTGTACCTTTTTGTACCTTTTTATACTTCCTTGGCCTGGCCTGGTCAAATTTTCAGATTTCGTTGGTCGGTGTCTTGACAACTGATAACTGGGGACCTCTGCAAAAGTCTCAACCACACTACCTGATGTCATGAAAAGGCTAGCCTCCTGCTGACCTACAGGGTAAATTCTGTAGGT
>JASEHG010000099.1 GCA_030018855.1 Candidatus Brocadiaceae bacterium | reverse complement strand
ACAGTCTTTTCCTAAATTCAATAGTGTTACCTATGTCTATAGCTAATACAAAAAAGTAGAGGTATTGTATCAGCTTTACATATTGACAAATCTTATTCAGATGGTATACTTTCTGTTTTGGCCTTTTGGTCAAGCATCCTACTGATGGAAAACTATTACAAGTTGGTTGAAAAGTTAGCTAATCAGGCGGGAGGACACTACCGCCTCAGCACTGCCCTAATAAAGCGGATCAGGCAGTTAGTAAAGGGGCTTTCTTCTTTCAGGTCCGAGCCTGTAAATCCGGTAAATGCCGCCTTTGAGGAGTATCTTAGCGGCAGGCTACAGATTATAGAGAAGCCAGAAGAGTTGACGGAAGGTAAGAAAAAGTAGACAGTAGAGGGGGTAATGCTTTCCCTGTCTACTGACACGAAAGGGATAGGAGTATGATTCAAGTAGAGCACCTCAGCAAGCGATTCGGGGATAAGACGGCAGTAGACGATATATCCTTCCGGGTGGACGAAGGGGAGATATTGGGTTTCCTGGGCCCTAATGGGGCTGGGAAGTCCACCACCATGCGCATCCTCACGGGTTTTTTACCAGCCACCTCTGGCACCGCACGGGTAGCAGGGTACGACGTGTTCACCGATTCTTTGAACGTGAGGAAACAGATAGGCTACCTCCCGGAAAACGTCCCCCTTTATCTTGACATGCGGGTAAATGAGTACCTGACGTTTAGGGCCCAGCTCAAGGGTGTGCCCAGGAAGGACAGGAGGGCCAGGATTCAGGAGGCCCTGGAGAAATGTGGTGTGGTAGAAGTACAGAACCAGATAGTGGGGACGCTCTCCAAGGGCTACCGCCAGAGGGTGGGACTGGCCGATACTATGGTCCACAACCCCAGGATCCTCATCCTGGATGAGCCTACCATAGGGCTTGACCCCAACCAGATACGGCAGGTAAGGTCACTGATAAAAGAATTAGGAAAGAAGCACACTATCCTGCTCTCCACCCATATCCTGCCCGAGGTAGAGATGATATGCGGGAGGGTGATTATCATTAATAACGGAAAACTGGTGGCCATGGACACCCCAGGCAATCTTACCTCAAAACTGAGGGGTGGGGCTACTATCCACCTGGAGGCCAAGGGCCCCTTTAGACAGATTAAGGCGGGACTGGAAGGGATACCGTCGGTCCTCAGCGTTAAAGGGGAAGACGAGTCGGCAGCACCGAGCGGCACGAGGACAAAGACCCATCGTTTCGTGCTGGAGACGGATAAGGGCCGGGACGTCAGGGAGGAGGTCTTCAATGCCTTTGTAGAGAATAAATGGGTTCTCCTGGGGATGAAGAAAGAGGCTGTCACCCTGGAAGAAGTCTTCCACCAGATTACCACCAGGGAGGCGGAGGAGGCGGCAGGACCGCTCCCGCCGGCGGAGGGGCCTGCTCCCAAAGGGGGTATTAAGGAAACGGTGTCTGGTCTCCTCAGCAGGGTAAAGAGTAAAGGTTCAAGGGCTTAAGGGTTCAATATGACCAATTCAATCACTATCTTTAAAAGGGAGATGATTTCTTATTTCTACTCCCCCATTGCCTACATAGTAATAGCCGTGTTCCTTTTGTCTTCCGGGTACTTTTTTGCACGGATACTGGCCCTCAGCCAGCAGGCCACCTTGATGTACAGCCTGGCCAATACCCAGGTAATACTCTCCATCCTTGCCCCGGTGATAACCATGAGGCTACTATCTGAGGAGGTTAAGTCTGGGACCATAGAGATGCTCATGACCGCCCCCGTAACAGACTTTGAGGTGGTATTTGGCAAATTTCTAGCTGCCCTGTGCCTCTATCTGGTAATGCTGGCGCCTACCCTGCTTTATGTGGTATTTCTTGGATGGGTTGGAGAACCGGACATGGGGCCTATCATATCCAGTTACATAGGACTGGCCCTTATGGGTTCCATGTTTGTCTCCGTAGGGCTACTCATGTCGGCCCTTACCAGAAACCAGATTGTGGCCGGCGTGCTGGGTATCGTCACCCTGGTAATCCTCTTCTATCTAGGCTTCGCCGTCTCGGGTACGGAGGGTTGGTATGTACCTGTCCTCCAGTACGTAGGCACCTACGACCACTGGGAGCCATTCACCAAGGGGCTGGTGGATACGAAGGACATAATTTATTACGTGAGCATCACCGTCCTCTGTCTCTTTATCACCATAAGGACGTTAGAAAGCAGTAAGTGGAGGTAGTGAGCCTTGGAAGTTAAAAAGGGATTTGACCTCAATCAACTACTCAGGAAAAAGGCGTTAATAGGGGCCAACGTGCTCCTTATGACCCTCATCGCCATAGGCATCTTCGGTATAGTAAGTTATCTTAACAGCCGGCACTACATGCGCATTGATTTCACCTCCACCGGGAGATTTTCCCTCTCCACCAAGACCAAGAGCATCCTCAATGGGCTGGATAAACCAGTAACGGTAACCGTCCTCTTTAACCCAACGGAGATGTTCTACGACAGGGTACTGGACATACTCAAGGAATACTCCTACGCCTCCAAGAACGTAAACCTGGTACATATAGACCCCATCCGGAACCCCAGTCGTCTGCGGGAACTTACCCAGCGCGTAAAGGCCGAGGAGATACAGATTAACTCCGTGATATTTGAGTGCGGGGATAAGGTAAAACACGTAGGACAGGCCGACGTTATTGAAAGGAGATTCCCTTTCAAGTTTAAGGGGGAGGAGGCCTTCACCGCCGCCATCCTCAGCGTTACGCAAGCCGAACAGGAGGCCATCTTCTTCATCACCGGACACGGGGAGAGGGGACTGGAGGACTATGAGCCAGCAGGTTTCTCAGACATCGCCACCGCCCTCAAGCGAGACAACTACCGTATAATACCCCTGGACCTCCTGACCAGGAAGGAGATACCCCAGGGTTGTAACGTACTGGTCATCGCAGGCCCCACGAGGGCCTTCACCTCCGAAGAGCTGGCCCTTATAAGAAATTATCTGGATGAAAAGAAGGGCAACCTCCTGGTCCTGATGGAGCCTGCCTTTGGCACTTACAGCCGTACGGGTCTGGAGGACCTCCTCAAGGAATACAACGTAGAGGTAAAGACCAATACCGTGGTCTACAACAAGGTACAACTCCCCTTCTACGGCCTGCAGACCGTGGCGGAGATATACGTCAACGAGGAGAGGTACCCTGACCACAAGATAACCGCTAACATGAAGACCCTTAACAGCGTCTTCTTCGGGGCGTGTGCAATAGAAGGCAAGCCACCCACCAAGGAGAGACCATTCCAGGTGAGAAACCTGGCCATGGGACCCGACAACAGCTGGGGAGAGACCAGCGTAGGAGGGAGGGAAAAGCCCGAATTTAATCAGGATAAGGACCTCCCCGGGCCCATTACCATTGCCGTTACGACTGCCCCGGTGGACACCCAGGCCCAGGCCTCCATGGCCCACGGTACCATCCCGGAGGAAAAACCCTCCCAGAGCCCGCGGATTGCGGTCTTTGGCGACGTGGATTTTGCGGCCAACGAGTACTCCACCCACCCGGGTAATAGAGACATCTTCCTCAACACCCTTAACTGGTTGGCCCAGAAGGAGACCCAACTGGGTATCTCCGCTAAAGCCCCAGACATCAGGAAGGCCGTCCTGGACCCCAAACAGATGAAACTCATCTACTTCATATCGGTATTAGGTCTCCCCGGCCTGGGTCTGGCCATGGGGGGCTACGTGTGGTGGAGGCGGCGGAGGTAGTCAGCGATGCGTCCCAAAAATACTTTAATACTGCTGGGCGTAGCCGTTGTCCTCATCCTCTTCATCCAGCTCTACGAGAAGAAAAAGCCCTCCACCGACGAGTGGCAGATTCAGCAGGTCAAGGTCTTTCCAGACTTTAAGCCAGACAGGATAAGCCAGGTAGAGATAAAGAGGGAAGGCGACGGGGCCGCTCCCGCCGAGGGGCCTTTCCTCATCAAAAAGCTGGACGAAGGTAAATGGTTACTGGAAAAGCCCAGGCAGGTCAGGGCCGACGCCGCAGAGGTCAAGGGCCTTTTGGAGGAACTGGAATTCCTGGGCAAGGTAGGGACCATCTCCCCTGAGGGGGGCAAACCAGTTGACCTGGCCAGCTACGGGCTTGATAAACCACGGATAGAGACCTCCTACTGGACTGGCCCTGCTCAGGCAGACAAGCATACCTTCTACGTCGGTGCCAACAGGGCTGGCGGGAGCGAGGTCTATATGAGGCACGAAGGGGGCAAGGAAGTCTATATGGTCAAAGGTTCCCTACTGGACAGGCTTACCAAATCCCTCAATGACCTCAGGAATAAGGACGTCTTTGAGATAGACCCCAACGCCGTCCAGAGGGTGGAACTCCGCTATGGTTCAGGGGAGGCAATAAAGTGTTTCAAGGAAGGGGAGAATTGGAGGCTGGAAAGCCCCGTGGCCGACAAGGGGGACAACGAAAAGATTATGCAGGTCCTCTATAACCTCAGGGGGCTGACCGTGGCCAAAGAGGATTTTATTACCGACGAAGAGGTAGACCTGAACAAATGGGGTTTAGGAAAGCCACAACTGGTGGCCACCGTCCAGGAGAAAGGTCAGGCCCAGACCCTCCTCCTGGGGAACACCAGGGACAACAAGGTCTATGCCAAACGCCAGGAGGAATCCGCCGTATTCTTCCTCAAGGATAACAACGTAAACCCCCTGAAGAAAAATCCCAACGAACTCAGGGATAAGAAACTGGCCAGGTTTGACCCCCTGTACGTCTCTAAAGTGGAACTGAAGACTAGAGACCAAAATATTGTCATAGAAAAGACAAAGGAGTACGATTATCTCATAACCCAGCCCGTGAACGTCCTTGCTGACAGAGACGCCTTCAAGGGCTTCCTGGACGTAATCAAGGAACTAGAGATACAGAACTTTGTGGCTAACAAGCCCGATAACCTGGCCACTTACGGGCTAGACCAACCAGGGGCAGACGTTACCATCACCTTGAAGGACGAGCCTAAGCCCATAAGACTTCAACTGGGGAAGAAGGACGAGAGGGGCACCCTCTGCTACATCAAGAGGACCGGAGAGGAACCCGTCTTCGCCGTAAAGGCGGAGAAACTCCATGAACCAGCCACCCGTGGCTACCTGGCCTTCAGGGACAGGTTGGTGATGGAGTTCAACAGGGATAAGGCCGAAAGACTGGTGGTAGATAGGGGGGATAAACGCTTCCTGCTGGAAAAGAAACCAGGACAGGAAGAGAAGTGGTTCCTCAAGGAGCCACTGGAGACAGAGGCCGATGAGGACCTAGTTAACAATATTATATGGTCCATGTCCTTTCTCAAAGTTGAAAGGCACGTAGAAGAAGGGCCAAAGGACCTTAAACCCTATGGGTTGGATGCCCCCAGGATCAGGGCCACCGTTACCTATGCCAAAGGACTCCCCATAACAGACAAGCCCGAAGGTGAAATCTTTGTGGCAGACAAAGAACCTGACCTGGAGAGCCAGACCCTCCTGATAGGCAAGAGGGTAAAGGAGGGGGAAAACGTCAACTCCTATGCCATGCTCCAGGGTAGCAACCTGGTCTTTGAACTGAGCTGGACGGAGGTCAGGCACCTGGAGTCAGAACCAGCCTCCAAGGTGGTGATTAGTCTTGATTACCCCGAGGTAACCGGGGTCTCCATTACTTACCCGGAGAAGGAGGTTGTCTATCAGAAGAAGGGAGATGCCTGGGAGATGGTGGCACCTGAGCAGAAACCGGTTGCCACCAGAGAGATAGAGTCCATCCTCTACAACCTGAAGAACCTCAAGGCAGATGACGTCTATCAGTACTCCGCCAAAGAACCGGCCTCCTACGGACTGGATAAGCCCCTGTTTAAACTTACCTTGAATACGGGGCATGGGGAAAAGTCCATTACGATGGGCAACCATGCCGAGAAAGGGTTGCATTACGTCAAGGCCAGCGGCTCAGACTTTGTCTTCCTGATAAGTCACGAGAAGCTGGAGAAACTCATGAAAGAAAAGCCGTTAAGGGAGGCATCCAAGGCCCCGGCAGGCGGATAGAGAGACCCCTTAAACCCCCGTGACCCCCTCAAATTTTACACACCCAGCTTATAGGGGTTCTATTAATCAAACCCCTGTATACCCTATACCCATCTATATACTGAAACCCCCGAAAAAGTCTCCTGCCACTATGTGTCATTCTGAGCGAAGCGAAGAATCTCATGCTCTGGCTGAGATTCTTCTCCGCCTCAGGCGAACCAGAATGACATCTTGGGCGTTCCGCATAGGTCTCATACCCTGCCTACTGCTTCTATTGTCTTTCTACAATCTCTCAGAGGGTTCCGACAGGAGGACGCCGGTAGTAGAGGCCGTGGAGAAGGCGGGACCTGCCGTGGCCAACATCAGTACGGAACGCCTGGTAGCCCGGCATGACACCGACCCCTTCTTCTCCGGGAGGAGTGAACTCTTCAGGGAATTCTATGAGAGTTACTTCGGCACCTACGAAAAAGAGAAGATAGCAGTGCCCCTCGGCTCCGGGGTAATAATTGACCCGGAGGGCTACATTGTTACAAATGAACACGTGCCCAGTGTGGCCTCCAAACTCATGGTAAGCCTCTCAGATGGCTCCCAGTACGAGGCACAGTTAATCAGCTCAGACCCGGAGATGGACCTGGCAGTCATGAAAGTAGAAGCGGGTAAGCCCCTCCCTTACGTCCATTTGGGAACCTCTAAAGACCTGATGATTGGGGAGACGGTAGTCGCCCTGGGCAATCCCCTCGGCTTTGAGAACTCCGTCA
Organism: Candidatus Brocadiaceae bacterium; assembly: GCA_030018855.1. Classification (GTDB taxonomy): domain Bacteria; phylum Planctomycetota; class Brocadiia; order Brocadiales; family Bathyanammoxibiaceae; genus 2-12-FULL-52-36. Next base: position 802 of record JASEHG010000099.1, on the reverse strand, counting down.
CCACGGGTGTACTGAGCGCCGTCAACCGTACCATTACGGTGCCAGGCAAGTATGGTGAGATTAAGTATGAAGGGCTCCTCCAGACTGATGCCCTGATAAACCCGGGGAACAGCGGTGGGCCACTGGTCAATATAGAGGGCAAACTTATTGGCATAAATACTGCCATCGTAGCCACTGCCCAGGGCATTGGCTTCGCCATCCCCGTAGATAAGGTGAGAGAGGCCCTGGTAAGGCTCTTTAATTTCCAGGAGATAAACAGGGTATGGTTGGGACTCCAGGTAAAGGAACCACCAGGGGGTGGGGTGGTGGTGGAGGTGGTAGAGGAGAAGAGCCCTGCCCAGAAGGCCGGACTGCAGGCAGAGGACGTGGTAATGGCCCTGGACGATAGGAGGACGGCCGACGTGCTGGAGTTTGAGAAGTATCTCCTCAAAAAGAACGCCGGGGACGGTCTTGCCGTACTGGTGAATAGGAAGGGTAAGGAGAAGACCTTCAGGGTGACCCTGGAGAAGGTGCCTATACCCCCGGTGGAAAAACTGGCCATGGAGAAACTGGGGTTAGAAGTACAGGCCTTTACCTCTGAGATTGCCAAGAAATTGGGGTTTGACTGGCTAAGCGGAGGCGTCCTTGTCTCAGGCGTGGAGGCCAGGAGCCCTGCAGGGGAGGCCGGTATAGAGCCTGGGATGGTAATTATAAGTCTGGGGGACTACAAGGTCTCCAGTCTGGAGGAGATGGCAAGACTCCTGGACAGGGCGAAGGGGGGGAACAGGGTGGACGTGGGTCTGGCCTGGATGGATAGGTGGGG
>JASEHG010000098.1 GCA_030018855.1 Candidatus Brocadiaceae bacterium | reverse complement strand
TAAATTTCCAATTTACAATTTACAATAAATTTTTCCCCCCACCCCCTATCCCCTAAATCCGCCCCCCGGCCCTCCACTCTTCCACGCTGGCCCAGAGGGAGATAAGGTTATTACCGTCTAACAGCTTCCCAAGGCCTCCTTTTAGCCTCCCTCCACGAAAATCCGCCAATGCGTCGCTAATAGAGATGGCGATATATTGCATAAGGCTAGGCTCCCTATAACACTCGTTTATGCAGAGGTTGCAGTTTAATCTTTTGAGTGGCACCGTGGGGAATTCATATATGGTGCCCATCTTCTCGTTCAAGGTCTGACAGGGATATACGTCCAGCTTCCAGTCCACGTAGAAGGATTTATAACCCCCCAGGCAGGGGAATTTCACCTTTTCTTTACTGAAGAATCTTATCATGTCATTAAGGGAGGCCGTAGGGTTAAGCACCGTGAATTCTGCCTTTAGCCTCTTTATATCCCGAAAGACCTGAACTATCTCCTCAGGCGTGAAGTCTATTAGCGGTGAATCCTTGTAGCCAGCATAGGAATCCGCATATAGCATCATCGGGTTGGAAAAGGTAATCCTCTCCAACCCCAGTCCCTTGAGGAAGCCGGGGAGTTTAAAATAATCCTTGATTACCTTACTGATAGTTACCGAGGCAATACAGTTGATACCTGCCCGTTTCAGCAGGGGGACCATCTCTTTTATGTTCTGACAGACCCCTGGTAGCCCACGGTTCCTCTCGTGCTCCTCCGCAGACGGGGTATCAATGGAGATGAAGAGGGTGCTCAGCCCTGCCTCCTTCATAGCCCTTACCGCATTTTCATTTAGATAGAAGGCATTGGTGGACATCATACAGACTATGCCCTTGCTATTAGCATAGCCTATGATATCCCACACCTGGGGATGGAGTAGCGGTTCTCCCCCCACAAAGGTGATGTACCATATCCCCCTGTCATACAGGATGTCCAGTGCCTCTTTGGCCCTGTGGGCCTCCACGTACACCCTATCCTGCGCTGGCACACTGGGGAAGGTGCAGAAACTACACTTGGCGTTGCAGGCGTTGGTGAGGGCAAAGTTTATGAAGCTGGGACCACCGTTGAGGATGGCCTCCTTTACCAGGGCGTAATTCTTTCTAAGGGTACTGCCGTTTAACACTTCTTCCCCTTGGCGAGTCCCTTCCTGCGGGCGAGGAACGCCTTGAACTCCTTACCTTCCCTGAGGATTCGTTTCCTCTCTTCTCTGTCAAAGAGTATCTTTTTAAGTATCTTGAAAATGAACCCGGGGCGGTAATAGAACTTTTTGTAGAATCTCTCAACTGCCCGGAAGACCTCCTCGTGGCTCAAAGTGGGATAACGCACACAACAGTTCTGATACCCACGATCCATCACCAGATTTTCCTCTACCAGATAGCCCCTCTCCCGGCACATCTCATAAAACTTTGTCCCAGGGTAGGGGGAGGCCAGAGAGACCTGGATGGTGTCGGGGTTCATCTCCCTGGCAAACCTGATTGATTCTTCTATGGTCTCCTTTGTCTCCTCTGGAAGCCCCAGTATAAAGGCCCCGTGTATCTGGATACCCAGCTTCTTGCAGTTCTTTGTAAATTCCCTGGCCTGTTCCAGCGTGACCCCTTTCTTCACGTTGTTCAGTATCTTCTGACTCCCCGATTCATACCCTACCACGAGGAGCCGCAGACCTGAGTCCTTCATCGCCTTTAAGGTCTCAGGGTCGGTAGTCACCCGGCTGGTGGTAGACCATGTGATGCCGAGGGGCTTTAGTCCCTTACATATCTCGTGCACCCTGGAGCGGTTGGCAGTAAAGGTGTCGTCGTCAAAGAATATCTCATTGGCCTCCGGGAAATACTTGACGGCGAGTTGGACCTCTTCCACCACGTTCTGAGGACTCCTCACCCTGTAGGTATTCCCGGTAAAGGTCTGGGGCCAGAGGCAGAATATACACTGGGCGGGACAACCCCTCCCCGTGTATATGGAGACGTAGGGCCTCTTGAGGTAGGGTATTTGATAGTTATGGATGTTTAAGTCCCTCTTGTAGGTCTCCACCACGAAGGGGAGGGCGTCAAGGTCGTTTATAGGCCCCCTGTCAGGGTTATGGATTATCTGCCCATTCTTCCGGTAGCTGATGCCTGATACGTCTTTAAGCCCCTTGCCTTCTGCTACCTCCTTTATGGTGTAGTCAAACTCCCTACGGCAGACAAAGTCTATGTGATTTGAGGCCCTGAGGCACTCCTCTGGTACGGCGCTGGGATGGGGACCTACCACGGCAACAAGTGCCTTACTGTTTTGTGCCTTGATGGCCCCAGCGGTCTGCACGTCCTTGTTGAACGAGGCGGCGCTGGTGTAGATTGCCACCAGGTCATAGCCCTTCAGCCGGCCCAGGGTCTCCTCCAGAGTCAGGTGTTCTGCCGGGGCGTCAATCACCTTGCTACCCTCAATCATCCCTGCCGGGTAGCATAACCAGGTGGGATACCAGAAGCTGGTCACCTCCCTGGTAGCCTGGTAGCGGGAACCGGCCCCGCCGTCAAAATCTGCATATGAAGGCGGATTTAATAGTGCGACCCTCAAGTCTTCCTCCATTCCCTAGAAAAAAAGTAGACAGCAAACAGGGTAAAGAACAGTAGCTAGTAGGGGCGGGGCTTGCCCCGCCCTAGTAGCTAGCTACTGTCTACTAGATTCCTGCCTATTTTAATGGAAAAAGGCCATTTGTCAAACCAAAGGTACGGGGTTGACAACAGCCAGCTTGCAGTTATAATTTAATTTATGTAAGTTCTATAGACTTTTTCTGGTTTCGGCCTTTGGCCCTCAGTTTTCTGAGTGCCGATGGCAGATAGCCAACGGCTGATTCAATATGAAGCTTTCCAAAAAGAGCGACTATGCCTTAAGGGCCCTCATCTATTTGGCCCTTAACCACCCCAACGATTCGGCGCAGATAAAGGAGATCTCCGCCAGGGAGAAACTACCCACCAAGTTTCTTGAGAATATACTGCTCACGCTGAGAAAGGCAGGTATCCTCTACAGTAAGATGGGGCTAAAGGGGGGTTATGCCCTGGCAAGGCCGCCAGAAAAGATTACCATGGGGGAGGTCGTCAGGGCACTGGATGGCACACTGGCCCCCATGAGCTGTGTCAGCCTTGTAGAGTATGAGCGGTGTTCAGAGGAGACCACGTGCGCCGTCAAGAGCGTCATGGAGGACGTCCGCAACGCCATAGCCAGGGTACTGGACGAGACCACCCTGGCCGACCTGTGTAAACGGGTAAGAAAGATACAAGAACACGCCCTGCCCCCGGCCTTAGTACCCTAAGGGCAGGGGCGACCCGCTGGGTCGTCCCTACACCTAAAGTCTAATCCACTGGTCCGATACCTGAAACCACTTCATGCTGGCTACCCTTAGGAGCAGGTTGCCGCTCTCCTTCTTGGTTTCAAAGACGCCATCAAAGAAGTACTCTACGTTGTTGATGAGTTTTTCCTCCACTATGCCTTCTTCCAGGGTGAGTACAGTGGTGACACCTCCATGGGTAGTAGAGGCCCTGATGAGGTTGGAGAGGAAGCCCTGGATAACGGCCAGTTCAAAATGGGCAAAGAGGGAAGAGATGGAGTCAATTACCCTCCTTCCCCCCCGCTTGGCAATGGGGTTCTGTCCAAGCTCCAGACCCGCATCGGCAATGGCCCTCGCCAGGTGATTAATCTCCTGAAAACTATCAAGTGTCTGCCCCCCAGGTACCCGCTCTAACCCAGAGGCCCAGGAACTGGCATCCACCAGGGCCAGGAGCCTGTTGGTCTCATAAAAGTCTAGAGGCGGTCTTGCCAGGAGGTTATTCATTTTTTCCTTTACAAGGGCAGGGTTATCGTCCACTACCACAAAAAGGGAAGGCTCGTAGCCCCTGAGACCTTCCACAATAAAGCTCCTGCAGAAGGAGGACTTGCCTGACCCCATAGGTCCGATGAGGAGGATGTTGGAGCTTATGGGCAGACCTCCCCCAAGGAGGGTGTCCACCTTTTTTGCCCCCGTAGATATACGCCCCTTGGGTATCTCCACAGGGGCCTCCCAGGGTGGAGCCTTCGCCTGGGTAACCCTGGTGGTCCTCTCCAGGAGACGGTCTACACGCCCCTTCAGGTCGGCTGGAGAGAAGGGTTTCACTACGAAGTCATCGGCCCCCATGCGGAAGCCCTGGAGCTTGTCTTCGTCCCTGCCCAGGGCAGTAAGCATTATTATGGGCACGTCACATAGCTGAGAGTGGAACCTGAGTTCATTGCATAACTCAAAGCCGTTCTTCTTTGGCATCATCACATCGGTGATGACCAGGTCTGGCCAGGTCTCCAGGGCTTTTTTGAGGGCCTCCTCCCCGTCTCTGGCCAGGCTTACAAGGTACTTCTTACACAAACAGTTCTCCAGGAGGTTCAGGATGGAGGGGTCATCGTCAACAATAAGGATACGTTTAGGCATGGTTTTCCCCAGGTAAAATATGAATGTCAAAATCCAAATGACAAATAAAGGCCAAAGCTCAAAATCCAAATGACAAACAAAAACTCTTTGTTATTTGAACTTTGACATTCATTTGGCATTTGAACTTTGATATTTGGATTCTTAATGGTTTTATGCTTGGACTTTGCTACCCGGTTTTTCTCCTAGGATAGAGACTATCTTGTCCAACAATTCCGTAGGGTTAAAGGGTTTAAGTATATGTTCCCTGGCACCCAGGGCAAGACATTTGTCTATCTCGTCCTTCTGTCCCCTGGAACTCAAGACTATTACTGGTATATCTTTCAGGGCAGGGTTGCCCTTTACGTGTTCCAGTACCTGGTAACCGCTTATATCCGGGAGCATGAGGTCCAGGAGGACTAGAGAGGGCTTGTTGCTGGATAGCCAGCGTATGGCCTCACTACCCCTATCCTTTATGGTAACCAGGAAGCCGTTCTTTTCCAGCTTGAACTGCACTAGCCTGGCCACCGAGGGGTCGTCCTCTACCAGGAGCACCTGCACTATCTTTTTGATCTCGGTCATGGGTTATTGACTACTCCTTTTGAAACCAGGGTATCTCTTCCATAAAAGGGGAGGCGGATGGTAAACGTAGTGCCTTCCCCTAATTTGCTTTTAACGCTTATCTCCCCGCCCAATTTTTCCACGATAGATTTTACGATAGCCAGGCCAAGCCCGGTACCCCAAACGGAGGTGTCTGCCCTAAAAAATTTCTGAAATAGCCTCCGCTGGTCTTCCTCACTGATGCCGATGCCGCTATCTTCTACGTCTATCCGTATGAAGTGATTTTCTTGCCTTACCCATACCCCTATGCAACCTGCGGGCCTGTTGTACTTAATGGCGTTGCTTATCAGGTTGGCCAATACCTGCTCTATGCGCTCTCTATCTCCCTCGGCCATTAGGTCTTCCCTTTCAAATCCAGTCTTCAGGTGGATACCCTTCTTTTCCATCTCCTTCTGGAAGGTATGAAGGACCTGGTGGATTACCAGCACGACGTTCACGGGTTCTTTCTTGAAGAAGACCTTCTCTGATTCTATCCTCTCCACATCCAGCAGGTCGTTAATAAGCTGGGTCAGCCTGTTACTACTCTGGGCCACTATCTGGAGGAATTCTTTCTGGGTCTCATTTACTGGCCCGGTATCCCCCTCTAGCATAAGGTCCACGTACCCCTTTATGGAGGTAAGCGGGGTGCGGAGTTCGTGGGAGACGGTGGAGATAAACTCCGTCTTCATGCGGTCTATCTCTGCCTCTCTGGAGATGTCCTCCATGGTACATACCATACCCGTAGGATTTCCACCAAAGTCCTTTAAGGGGGCCTCTGTATAGGAGACGTCAATCTGTCTGCCATTACGGTTCATTATCACCGCCTTACCCATCCACGTAGCCGCCACTGGAAGTGACCCCCCTCCCCCCTCTAGCGTGAACCCTTTAGTCCCTACTGCCAGTCCCAGTAAGACGTCAAAGTTCTTTCCCGATACCTCTTCCTGCCTCCAGCCCATCAGGCCCTCAAAGGCAGAATTTACTGAAAGGACGTTTCTTTTCATGTCTATGGTGGCGATGGGCACCCTTACACTCCTCATGACAGTCTGGAATCTCTCGTTAGAAGCACCTAACTCCGCATTAGTCCTCTGGAGCGTCTGGATAAGCTGGACAGTCTCCCTCATATCCCTGGCAATGCCTACCATCCCTACTGGCCGCCCAGCCTCGTCCTTTAGTACGGAGCCAGTAAAGAGGACAGGGACGGGTTGCCTGTCTTTGGTCAAGAAATTGGTGCTGTAGTCATGGATGATACCCTCCCCGTCCAGGAGTTTTTGCAGGGTATGTTCTTTAAAGAGTCCTTCGTCTCTGTCTACCAGGGTGCTTACGGGCTTACCAAGCAGTTCTGGCCTCTTGTAACCCAGGAGGAGTTCCAGGGTGGGGTTGACGTCTCTAATGTTCCATTGGGTATCGGTAACTACCAGTGATTCCCTCATGCCCTTGATGATGCCATCCGTATATTTTTTAGCGAGGGCAAGTTGTTGTGTCCTCTCCTGTACCCTCTTTTCAAGCATCACGGTGAGGTCCTGGAGTTTACTTATCCTGGCGAGGTTCAGCCAGGAGGTTACGTCCTCATACCCTGCGACGTTTAGCCCTTTCTGTTCTTCCTCCGAACTCACCCTAAGCCCTACTATCTTCTTGCCTGCCCAGAAGAATAATAGCCCAAGCCCAAAACTCCATGCGAAGGCCACGACTACCCCAAGGAACTGAATCCCTACCTGTAGCAGTCTATCATGGTTCAGGGTATGGAATGGGGCAATAAGGGCAAGGGCCACCGTACCCACAGCCCCGCCGATGCCGTGGACCGTTACTGCCCCCACCGGGTCGTCTATCTTAAGGGTCTTCTCAATAAAGTCCTTTCCCAGTAAGACAAGACACCCTGCCACTATACCAATAACTAGCGCCCCCCAGGGTTCTACCTTGCTGGAGCCGGCGCATATGGCCACCAGCCCTCCCAGTGTGCCTAACAGGATTGCCTCTACGTCAAATCTCCTCTGGTTCTTTAGCCAACCAAATAGGAGACATGCGGCCCCCCCTCCCCCTGCCGCAATGTTTGTGTTGATAATAGTCATACCCACGCTGGCATCTATTTTAAGGGCAGAACCCCCGTTAAAACCGAACCAGCCAAACCACAGGAAAAATGTCCCTATAACGGCAAGCGGCAGGTCATGTCCCCCCATTTTACTTACCGTGCCGTCCTTGTTGTATTTGCCTATCCTGGGCCCCACCATAATAGCCCCAGCCAGGGCGAACCAGCCGCCAATGGAGTGGACTACCGTAGAACCGGCAAAGTCAATAAACCCCAGCCTCGCAAGCCACCCCACCTGGTCATGGTGGAAGTATCCACCCCAGACCCAATGACCATAAATAGGGTAGATAACCGTTGTTATCAGTATACTGGACCAGATGATGACAGATAGTTTGGTCCTTTCAGCCATTGCACCCGTATAGATTGTCGCGGCCACAGCGGCAAAGACCAATTGGAAGAAGGCAAAGGCAAACCCCAAAAATACCCCCGAGACGCCGTTAAAAAGGAAGTGATTCATACCCACCACCCCCCCCAG
>JASEHG010000097.1 GCA_030018855.1 Candidatus Brocadiaceae bacterium | reverse complement strand
CCTTGGCCAGTTCCTTTACCAGGTAGGTAGCAGAGTGGAAGACCTCCCTGAAGAACTGTCTGCGTTCAACGTCTGGTTCCTCCGGTAGGGGCCTTTCGGGCCGGAATAATTCTTTAAGAAGGTTCAACATGGGAAAGAGATTACAGGAAACAGGTTACAGGAAACAGGCAACAGGGAATTATTTTCTTTCCCTGCCACCCATCCCCTGTCTCCTGTTCCCTGTTTTTTGTTACTTAGGCCCAAAATCCCTCACCTTGGGTACAAAAATGCTCACGTCTACGCTTACCCCCAACAGTTCCTGAATCATGTCCTTTATTGGTCTGTAGTTGGGGTTATCCGTTCCCTTGACCATAGACAGTAACAGTTGGTCATCGGTCTTGGACTTTTGCCAGTTGGCGTCTGTAAAATCAGGGGAACCAAACTGCTTCCCTTGTTTAGTAGGTTGTCCATCTGCGCCGTGGCAGAGGGCGCAGAGCATACCATAGACTTGATCAGGGTTCACATCTGCCTTACTTTCTGCCACAAAACCAAATACGATACCAAAGAAAAAAACTCCCACAAGCAACGTCCTTTTCATCTTCCCTCCTCTAAGTGAAGACATTATTAATTAATTAGAAATTGAAAAACCCTGCCCTGTGCCTAGTATGGTACAGGGCCTGCCTTTATCTACAGGACGTGCGAGGCAGACCGCACGGTACAACTCTAGCTCTTAGTCAAGGCCTTGATTACGTCCTCCACCCTGGAATATTCCTGCCAGTCTGCATAGAAGGCAGGGGTGGTATTGATTTTGGAGATGTGCAGGGCGAACTCTGCCCGTCCCTCTACCGTATCTATATTTATCTCTTTATAGAGCAGACCTGCCTGTTCCAGTTTCTTCTTTGCTTCCACGCATTTGGGACAACACTCTTGGGTAAAGACAAGGAGTTTGGCGTTCATTGGCTGTTTCCTCGGGTTATTTCCTAGCAGCGGCCTTAAGTTCTAACTCTTCTATCTCGGCACTGTATGGAGAGATTTCTTTTAGTCTGCGTATGATGGGTGGTATGTGTTCAACTATGTAGTCAACCTCTTCCTCCGTGTTGTAGCGGCTGAGGCTGAAACGGATACTGCCGTGGGCCGCCGTGAAGGGCACACCCATGGCCCTGAGTACGTGTGAGGGCTCCAGGCTACCAGAGGTGCAGGCGGAACCAGAGGAGGCGCAGATGCCCACCTCGTTCAGTAACAGCAGGATGGCCTCTCCTTCTACGTATTCAAAACTGATGTTGGTGGTGTTGGGCAGGCGGAGTATCTTATGTCCATTCAGCCTGGAGTTGAGCATCTGGTATAAGATAAGGTTCTCCAGTTTATCCCGGAGTTTCCTTACCTTTGTCTGCTCCTCAGGGAGATGTTTCCTGGCCAGCTCACAAGCCATACCAAGCCCTATTATAGAGGGGACGTTTTCAGTGCCCGCCCTGCGGTTATTCTCGTGGTGGCCTCCCAGCATAAAGGGTTTGAACCTGACCCCTTTTCTTATGTATAAGGCCCCCACCCCCTTCGGGGCATGGAGCTTGTGTCCGGATAGAGAGATCATGTCCATAGTACTCTTGCCCACGTCCAGGGGGAGCTTCCCCACCGCCTGGACTGCGTCACAGTGGAAGGTGATGCCTTTTTCTCTAGCTATCTGGCCTATCTCCTCTACGGGGAAGAGTACGCCCGTCTCGTTGTTGGCATACATGATGGTAATTAAGACGGTGTCGTCTCTGATGGCCCCATGCAGTTCATCCAGGTCTAAAAGCCCCTGGCTGTCCACGCCCAACTCAGTGACCTCGTAGCCATTTTGGGCCAGGTACTGGCAGAGGTTCAGTACGGCAGGGTGTTCCACACGGGTAGTGATGATGTGTTTTTTGTCAGGGTTGGCCTCCAGGGTGCCGCGGATAGCGGCATTATCGCTTTCAGTCCCACCGCTTGTGAAGATTATCTCCTGAGGAGATGCCCCGATGAGGTTCGCCACCTGTTCCCTGGCCTGGTTTATCTTTTTATAAAGTTGGCCTCCAAAGGTATGCATACTGGAGGGGTTGCCGTAGAGTTCTGTAAAATACGGCAGCATGGCCTCAAGTACTTCTGGGGCAACCCTGGTAGTGGCATTATTGTCAACGTAGACTAATCTCTTCATTTTTACGTAGCCGCAACCTTTAGGTTGCGTCATTTTGTATTAAGTTTACACGCAGGCTAATCCGCCTGAGGCGGACTGCGACTGCAACACTATTGGTTAACTTCTTCTACGACTAGTTCCTCCGTCACAAACTCCCTGAGTTTTGCCTCCACCGTGGATTTAAGCGTCACCCTGGAGCCTGCGCATTCGGCACAGCTTCCCCTGAAGGAGACGTAGACTGTATTACCGTCCACGTCTATCAAATCCATATCCCCTCCGTCCATCATGAGCACGGGGCGTATGTCCCGCTCTATGGTCTCTTGTATCAACTGCATCTTGCGGAGGTTGCTCATCTTCTTGGGTTTAGCGGGGATGGCTACGGGTTTTACCTCTTTTTCCCATACCTTATCAATAATCCCCTGGATGTCGGGATGGCAGGACTTGCATCCACCCCCCGCCTTACAATAATTGGTAACCTGCTCAACGGTAGTAAGCCTGTTTTCCTTGACCACTCTTTCTATCTTCACGTCCGTTACGCCGAAGCACTTGCATACGATGACCCCCTCTTCTGCGGGGGCGGCCTTGTAGCCCCTGTAGTTGGCGATGGCGGACTCCAGGGCCTCTTTCCCCATAACCGAGCAATGCATCTTTTCTGGCGGCAGGCCCCCCAGGAAATCGGCAATGTCCTGGTTGGTTATCTTTTCGGCCTCTTCCAGGGTCTTACCGATGACCATCTCCGTAAGGGCACTGGCAGAGGCTATGGCGCTACCGCATCCAAAGGTCTTGAACTTGGCGTCTGCAATGCGGTTCCCGTTCTTCTTGTCCAGTTTGAGGTAGAGTCTCAGGGCGTCCCCGCAGGCAATGGCGCCCACCTCGCCTACGGCATCGGCATCCTTTATTTCACCTACGTTCCTCGGGTGGAGGAAGTAGTCTTTTACTTTATCGGTATAGTCCCACATTGAATTTATCCAGGGGGTTTAATCATTTTATTATATACAGGATTCCTCATAGCGTCAAGGAATTAGACCGTCTTGTAGGGGCGAGCCGTCGGGTCACCCCTACTGAGTTCAGACACTGCCTTGTCATTTAGTCAGAAACGTTTAGTAAAACTCTGCGGACTGGCTTTGATGGGGCAAGGTTCTAAGACTATGAGTGGACATATTTCCTGGCCAGGAGTGCCGCCCCTATGGCCCCGACTATCTGGGGCTCTTCGGGGAGGTTGACCTTCCTGTGAGACAGCTCCTGCTGGAGCTTCTCAACTACCCCCACGTTCTTCATCACTCCGCCGGTAAGGGTTACTTCTTCTCTAATATCCAACCTCTGTACCAGAGATAGTACCTTGCGGGCTATGGCCGTGTGGAGGCCGCTGATGATGTCCTCTTTATTGTGTTTCTGGTGGATTAGGGATATGACCTCGGATTCGGCAAAGACGGTGCACATGCTGGAGATGTTTATCTCCCTGGTGGACCTTTGGGAGAGGGGGCCCATCTCTCTTATGTCCACGTCCAGCACCCTCGCCATGACCTCAAGGAAACGGCCCGTACCTGCCGCGCACTTGTCGTTCATACAGAAGTCTACCACCCTGGGGCCGCCGGGGCCGTCGGTCGTCAGGGCAACGGCCTTACTGTCCTGTCCGCCAATGTCTATGATAGTCCTGGTATTGGGGAACAGGTAATGCGCACCCATGGCATGACAGGTTATCTCGGTAACCTGCTTATTGGCGTAGTGGACGTTGTTCCGACCGTAGCCTGTCGCCACCGAGCAGGCTACGTCCTTCCTCCCGAGCCGGGCCATATCCAGGGCCATGTCAAGGGCCTCCTCGGCCGTCTTCTCTATGTCTACCTGAGAGTCCAGGACTGAGTAACCCTTAACCCCTTCCTCTCCCAGGATTACTACCTCAGTAGAGACCGAGCCTATGTCTATGCCTGCCGTGTACATCCTTTTCTCCGTTTAACGATAGATTTCTCTTCTATGTCCAACCTGAAAGATAGATACTTCTTTGCGTTCCTCATCTACCGTATACAACACTCTATAATCGCCTATTCTAAGCCTGTAGCCATTTTTAAATTTACCTTTAAGCTTTAGGCTTCCTTGAGGCACGGGTTCATCTTTTAGTCTTTCAATGACACTTACTATCTTTTTGATAATTTGTTCAGGTAACTCCTTTAGAGCCTTCCCAGCCTTCCTTTCAATAACAATATTGTACACTTAGGCAACCTTCCCACTCTTCCTCAACCCCTTCTTAAACTCCTCCCACGGTACTAACTCCTCTGCCTCTTTTATTGCCCTCTCTAGTTCCAAGGCGTCTTCCATCTCTTCTAGGTGTTTCAGCAAAGCCTTAAACTCCTTTACAGGTATTACTACTTCCGAAGGTTTCCCTTCGGTGTCAGTAATATATCTTGTGTGGATTTTAATCATGGCTCTCCTTTTTAAATATTGTGAGACCTCTGTAAAACACCCGAAATGTCATTCTGAGGGAGCGGAGCGACAGAGGAATCTCGTCTGAACTGCCAGATTCTTCGCTTCGCTCAGAATGACATCAGGTAGTGTTGTTAAGACTTTTTCAGAGTTCTCATTGTTTACTTCCTCAATGCTTTCTCAATTTCTTTCATCTTTTTTTTATGCTCTTGCCATACATCTCTAAGTATACGTGTTATGTCTGCGTCTCGTGGCACCTTGCCCTTAACACGGGCACCAGGGATCTCAACTAGATGGGAGACAAGTGTCTCAATGTCTTTTAGATAATTCACTTTCTTAATCCTGAAGATGACGAAACTATCCCATTTCCCAGCATGGCGGTCTTTAAGATGCCAGCCAATTCGTCCAAACAGGTTTGTGGTCAATCCTACGTAGTATAAACTGTCTCTCCTGTAAAGACCATAAATTCCAGAGTATCCCTTCATGATTTCCTGGAGTTCTTTTCTGAATAAGGGATCCTCGAGCATTTCGGAGGGGAGTCTTTTTGACATGCCCTTTATTAAGGCTCCTTTTGTTGTCTTTTTTGTCAGTACTTTACCTGCCTTTTTGTTTTTCATTTATTTTCTTCCTCCCAATACCTCAATAAAGGCATCCAATCTGGTCCTTACCTGCTCCTTTGAATAGTTTCTCTTATCAATGCACTCCAGGTCAAGTATATAAAAAGGCACGTCTATCTCCCTGCGGAGGCCATCTTTAACCAGTTGGGCCATACTGTTGAAGTGGCGACAGCCCCAGGGGGACATCCATACGATGCCGTCTATCTGATAATCCCTCACCATCTTAACCACCTCCGTGGTCATACGCTCGTACGGGCCTATGGCGGGGTTGGCCAGTAGTTTTTCTGCCAGGCTCCTGAAAGGCTTTTCGGGGTCCATCTCCTTCCAGGTAATCAGGTTTACGCTCTCAAAGGCCACTACTGCCTTGTGGTGGCCCTCCAGATAATTGAATACCTCGTCGTTGTAATAAGGCCTGAGGTGGCACCACAGGAGGCGGAACTGCTCTGGCTCCACGGCCGCAACGCCTTTCTCTATCCTCTCCTCCAGTTCTTCGCATAGTAGTCTTGAGATTCTCACCAGCTCAGGGGAACCCCAGAGCTGGGTGATTGAGGCAATGTAGTCTATGGCCTCACAGCCGAGCATGGGGGAGGGGACGTGCCTCCTCAGCTCGTTGGCCCTGAGGAGGTGTTTTCTGGCCTCGTTGGAACCCTGAATAATCTCTGAGAGTCGTTCTTTATTAAATGGCTTTCCCATGACTTTAGCCAGTTCAATGGCAACCCCTTCAAGCTGTTCAGCCAGGGCATCCACCGCCCACCCTGCCTCCACGGCATAGGGTACGTGGAGGTAGAAATGGGGTTTCTTGTACTCTTCGGCAAAGATGTCAAATATCTTGGGGTCGCCGTCGCAGTAATAAGAGGTAGATACCAGGGCATCCGGCCTGGGGAGTACGTCCTTATGTGAGGCCCCCAGGACGGCCCGTAAAAAAGTACAGGAGTCCCTGGAGTAGCCGCATCTCTCCGAGGCGTCCAGCATCGGCGGGCATATATTCACGGCAGAGGCCACTGCGCTGAAACTCTCAACGTAAAGGGGGATGGCCCCGAGGGAGTATATTATCTCGGAGGGGACAAAGGTGCTCTTCCACACCACGCTTGAGCCCTCCCTGAAGCTCTCCAGCAGGAGGCGGAACATGGCCCTCTCCCTCGCCTGGGAACTCTTTAATGGCGAATAACCACGGGGCCTCTTGAGGCGTTTCTGGAAATGCAGGGTAAAGAACTCCCTCTGCCTTTTTCTCTGGTCTTCTACGATGGTCATGTTATAAGTATAGCCTTCAGTCTCCAGCATGGGGCAGGCGTAAAACCTGCCCCTACGGCGGTTATGATGGGCCTAGCATCTCAGTAAAGGCCTGTACCCTGGTCTCTATCTGGCCTACGTTGGTCAGGAAATTCTCTGCCTCTATCAGCAGGACGCGGCAGCCTGCCTTCTGGAACTTATTCCTTATAAAGGGATACTCAAAGAGGTAGATGTCATCAAACTTCAGGGTAAAATAGATGACTCCGTTTACGTCGTACTCCTCGGCCAGCTTATGGAGGTATTCCCAGCGGGCCCTGGTGTCCGCCATCCTGGCAGTGGGGATGTTCAGGTATCTCCTGGCGAGGGCGTTGAGTGGCTCTGGGCTGTCATCTTCAACAAGGTTGGAGAAATACTGCATTCCGGTGCAAAGGTCCTCACAGACCACCTGGGCACCTAACCTCTCTATGAGTGATATTAGTTCTGGTGAACCCAGGGGGCTACCCATGAGCATAAGTCTTGGTCCCGCGGTGCCATTGCCCCGGTCCGTCTCCAGTTCCTGGAGGATTAGTTTAAGCCTCTGGTTTACGTAGAGTTTATCGTTCCTCTGTGCCCAGGATACCACGTCAAAGAAGTCATGTCCCGATAGGGGTGGTTTTTTCTGCCTCCTCAGCCCAGCCAGCCGTTGCAACAATATCCTTGTCTCATTACATAGTCCTATGGCCTCTCTTAGACCCTCTGGAGATATCCTTACGTCCAGGGCCGTCTCCATCTCTCTCATTAATGCAGAGAGGGCAAGGGAGAAGGCCTTGACCCTTAGTGCATCCGCACCTTTAGGAACGTCCAGGAAAAAGATGTTCTTAGGCGTGCCGCCGTCGGCAGTGGCCCTTGCCACCCTCCAGGCATCGTAAAGCCTGCGGTGGGCATCGCTGACGTTGGCCACTATCACGCCTTCCAGGAAGCTGTATTCCCCCTCTATGGCCCCCTCCAGGCTGTCCAGCACGGAGGGGTCAAAGGTCTTGGGCAGATAGGCAGTGGCCCGCTTAACGGGTTTTCCCCTTCCGAGGAGGCGGTAGGGGAGTCTCCCTGCCCCAAGGATTAGCTCCTCAGGGACGTGGATAGAGAAGTATCCTATCTTTCCCTTAGCGGTAGGGGCGTATTGTCGTGCCTTAGGCAGATTCGCCGTGGCGAACAATACGCCCC
>JASEHG010000096.1 GCA_030018855.1 Candidatus Brocadiaceae bacterium | reverse complement strand
TATATCTATATCTCCCGTCCCCTGGCCCGCCTCCTCTTTATGATGTTCCTACCACCTTTTGTCCTCATCCTCTTCAAGAAACTGGTCTGCTTTCTCTTCTTTAAGGAACTCCTTCTTATATTTACCTTCAAGGCACCCTCCTTTTTGCTGGGGGTGGCCCTGCCACCCTCTTTATGCAATACCCAAAAGCGATAAAGACTATTAAATATTAGAAGCCCTGTCAAGAGTGGATTGTCGGCAGGGCCCACCCGACAAGTATGGACACGACACGTCGTACCCTTGCTTTGTTAAAAAAAACAGATTGACATCTTGACATCTCTCACCTAAGTTGATAATATGCCGTCGTTAGTAATTGGTAAATCTAATCTTATGAGAATGTTCAAAGGTATTCTTTCTTACTAGCCTGGGCCAAAAGAGGGGAAATCATGCAGACCATCACTAAAAGAGACGTATGCGAAAAGATAGCCAGGAAGACTGAAAATACCCACACCATTGTAAAAGAGACAGTACAATTATTCCTGGATGAACTCATTAGCGAGCTTGCCCAAGGACACCGGATAGAACTAAGGGACTTCGGGGTCTTTGAAATCAGACAAAGGGCGGCAAGGAAGGCAAGAAACCCAAGGACGGGGGCAGAGGCCTTCGTGCCAGCCAAGAACGTAGTAGTCTTCAAGGTAGGTAAGCTTATGAGGGAGCGGGTGAGCGGTACCCCTCAGACCGCGGGTTGAAAATCCTGAAAGTCCGCCTAGGGAGGACGCCTCAGGCGGGGGGTTAACTGACTAGGGACCAGGGGCTAGGGAGCAGGGATTAGGGAAAAAAGATTGCTGACCCCTGATTAGGGCGACCCGGCGAGTCACCCCTACATACTTTTTCCATCTCTCCACCTAACCAACACATATCGTAAGGTAAAATCTGGGATATTATTGCCGTGATACTGGAAGAAGGAATAGTAACGGCTATTCATAACGGCAAGGCCACTATAGAGATAAACAAGACTGCGGCAGAGGCCTGCGCCAGGTGCGGGGTCTGCATCTCTGCAGGGGATGTCAAAAGACTCTTAGAGATACAGACGATAGCAGGATTATCGGCAGGCAACAAGGTAATCCTCAAGATAGACACACCATCTGCCTATAAAGGCATCGCCCTCCTCCTCCTATTCCCACTCCTTGCCTTTCTCTTCGGCTGTATTGTAGGAGAAAAAATGACCTTTATCCTCCCACAGTCAACCAATCTGAGGATGGGGATCTTCGGACTGCTCTCTTTCTCAATCAGCCTCCTCGGGGCAAGCCTCTACGATAAACGCTTGAGGGCCAGAGGCTTCCGTCCCCCTGTAATCGTATCCGTTGAAGGTGAAAGACCAGAAGATGCAGAAGGGTAGCGGGGCTACTCCCGACAGAAATGGCTGGGACACTACAGAGAGAGGCTAAAAGGTTCATACAGGCCCACTGGGACGAGTTGATAGAGCTCACCTGTCAGCTCATACGGGCACGGACCGAAAACCCACCAGGTAAAGAATCCCTGGCGGTAAGGGTAGTAGAAACCTACCTGAAGGCACTGGACATACCCTATACCCTCCACGAGAAAGAACCGGAGAGGACAAATATAGTGGCAAGGGTAGGCCACCCTCAAACTAAAGTTCAAGGGTTTAAGGGTTCAAGGGTTCAAGTGGCAGGCCCCTCCCTCCTCATGGCATGTCACCTGGACGTGGTACCAGCAGGAGACGGCTGGGAGACAGACCCCTTTGAACCCCTAGTGAAAGACGGCAAGGTATATGGCCGTGGGGCTACAGACAACAAGGGACAGATGGCCGCCTGTATGGTACTGGCACGTTTCCTTAAAGGGCATGAACCCCAGCTCCAGGGGGAGTTCATACTGATAGGGGCGGCTGACGAGGAGAGGGGTAGCAGGCTAGGTCTTGAATATCTGCTTGAGGAGTGCGGCCTCACGGCAGATTATGCCGTCATCCCCGACGTCTCCTACGGGATGAAGAAGATAGACGTAGCCGAAAAGGGCGCCCTCTTCCTGGAAGTCACCTCCTACGGCAGACAGGCCCATGGCTCCAGGCCCGAAGAAGGCATCAACGCCATCTGGAACATGATGGACTTCCTCAAGGAACTAAAGACCCTCTCCTTTAAATGCACCCATCATCCCCTCTTTACACCACCCACCTTAAATCTAGGTACCATCCAGGGTGGGGCGGCCAGGAATATTGTCCCAGGGAAGTGTCAAGCCGGTATTGATATACGCCACCTCCCTGGAGAGTCCAAAGAGGAGATACTGGAAAGGGTTCGGGGCATTATCAAGAGGGTAGAAAAGAGAAATCCCCAGGCCCGCTTTGAGTTGAAAATAGAATCCCACCTGGAGCCCTCCTCTGTAGATGCAAATAATCCCCTGGTAGGCCTCCTCAAGAGACATACGGAGGCCGTTACGGGCCTCTCTCCTGAGCTAACTGGCCTCTCCGGTGCCACCGTTACCAAACAGCTCCTAAAGAAAGGGATTACCGCCGTAGGGTTCGGACCCGGGAGTGAGAAAGAGGCCCATGTGGCTAACGAATCCATTGACATCCAACAACTTGCAGACTTTGTAGAGATTATGGCCCTGGTCTGTATGGAACTACTGGGGAAAAATAGTAGGCAGACCGTAGGGACAGGGCTTTAGCCCTGTCCAAAATGAACAGAAATAGAAACGGACAGACCTGAAGGTCTGTCCCTACATACTGTATTCTGTATTCCGAATTCTGCTTGGCCCCTACTGCCCTACTAAAATTGTACTTGATAAGATAACAAAAATGATATAATGGATTTTTGATTCTTCCCATGGAAGAGAACAATCCTCTTTGTCGGAAGTGGCCCTGCTATTTTCCAAAACTCTAAAGAGGTTAAGTATATATGATTGAAATAAGGATTCATGGCCGTGGGGGACAAGGCATCGTCACCTCCGGTGAACTCATAGGTTTCGCCGCCTTCAGCGATGGTAAATATGCCCAGGCCTATCCCTCCTTTGGTTCAGAAAGGATGGGCTCACCCGTTACCACTTACGTAAGGATAGACGACCGCCCTATCCGCACCAGGACGCTCATCTATAACCCCGACTTTATAATAATCCAGGACTCCACCCTCCTGGCCACTGAACCCGTACTGGATGGGCTCAAACCAAAGGGCCTCGTACTGGTAAACACCAAAAAATCGGCCGATGCCCTGGGCTTAAACCTCAACTCCAGGGTATTGACCATCCCCGCGGCAGAATTGGCCATGGAGGTACTGGGCCGTCCCATCGTGAACACTACCATCCTGGGCGCCTTTGCCGCCGCCTCAGGGGCAATCTCCCTTGAAGGCATACGCAACGCCCTGGAGCACCGTTTTACAAAAGAACTGGCAGAAAAGAACCTGAAGGCTGCCACAAAGGGATACAACTTCGTAAAGGAGAAGAAGCAATGAAGGTTATTCTAGGCGGGCTTGCCCAACCGGCTACCAGCCTTGCCAATAATACAGGGACATGGCGTAACTACATACCCGTCTTTCTGCAGAAGACCTGTACGGGGTGCACGATGTGTGCCATCGTCTGCCCCGAGGGCTGTGTCTATAGCGTAGAAAAAAGGAAGTTCACCTTTGATGCCAAGTACTGCAAGGGATGCGGGATGTGTGCGGCGGAGTGCCCGGTAGACGACATAGAGATGGTAATGGAGGAGAAGTAGATGGCCAGGACTTTTACGGAAGGCTCTAAGGCCGTTGCGGAGACCGTTAAACTCTGCCGGCCTAACGTCATTGCCGCTTACCCCATAACCCCTCAGACCCATATCTCCGAGGAACTCGCCCAGATGGTGGCTAATGGGGAACTAAAGGCAGAGTACGTCACGGTGGAGAGTGAATTTGCCGCCGCCTCGGTAGTCCTTGGTGCAAGCGCTACAGGGGCCCGTAGTTATACGGCCACCTCTTCCCAGGGACTCCTCCTTATGACGGAGGTGCTCTTTAACATATCCGGCATGAGACTGCCCGTGGTGATGACCTGCGCCAACCGTGCCATCTCTTCCCCAATAAATATATGGAATGACCAGCAGGACTCTATCTCTGTCAGAGACGCCGGCTGGGTTCAGCTATACGCAGAGGACATACAGGAGGCAAGCGACCTCCACCTGCAGGCCTTCCGCATCGCAGAACACCCGGAAGTGCTCCTCCCCGTGATGGTCTGCATGGACGGCTTTATCCTCACCCATGCCTATGAACCAGTGGACCTGATAGAACAAAAAGAGGCCGATGCCTTCCTGCCCCCTTATCAACCCCAGTATTACCTGACCCCGAAGAATCCCATAACCTTTGGCGCCATGATGGGACCGGAGTCCTACATGGAGGCCCGTTGCCAGCTTGACCGCGCCCTGTGTGGCTCTACCAGGATAGTGGAGGAGGTAGCTAAGGAATTCAAGAAACGCTTCGGGAGGTTCCAGGGCGCCCTAGTTGACACCTATTGTATTGAAGGCGCCGAGATAGTCCTTGTGGCTATGGGTTCAGTAATAAGTACAATAAAAGAGGCCATAGACCTCCTGAGGAAGGAAGGGGTCAAGGTAGGGCTGCTCAAAGTAAGATGCTTCCGTCCCTTCCCAAGGGAGGCCATAAAAGAGGCCCTCGTAGGGGCAAGAGAGGTACTGGCAATAGATAGGGCCTTCTCTCCCGGTTCTGGAGGGGTGTTAGCTACCGAAATCCGTGCCTCCCTCCAGGATGTGAAAAAGGCCCCCGAGATAAAGGGCCACATTGCAGGCCTCGGAGGCCGGGAGATAAGTGTAGAGACTATAATAAACATTGTAAAAGATAGAAAATCCGTAGGCATAGAGGACCGTTTTGTAGATCTTAAGGAGGCCCTGTTAAAGTAGGGGTAACCCTAGCGGTTGCCCAAAATAGGGCAGGTGCAAGACCTGCCCTTACAAGTTATTGTAATTTTTGGAGAAACAACTATGGAAAAACATCTATTCCTTGCCGGCCACACGGCCTGCTACGGGTGCGGAGAGGCCCTGGGGGCAAGGCTGGTGGTGGACGCAGCAGGACCAAATATAATCACCACGGATGCCACGGGGTGCCTGGAGGTCTTCTCTTCCCGTTGGCCCCAATCGGCCTGGGCAGTACCTTTCATCCACTCCCTCTTTGAGAACTCGGCGGCAGTGGCCTCCGGCGTGGAGGCGGCCCTCAAGGCCCTTGGACGCCAGGGGGAGGCCAAGGTCATTGCACAGGGTGGCGATGGAGGGACGGCAGACATCGGACTACAGTGCCTGAGCGGGATGTTTGAGAGGGGACACGACATCCTCTACGTCTGTTACGACAACGAGGCCTATATGAACACCGGCGTACAGAGGAGCGGCCTCACCCCTTATGATAGTGATACCCGTACCAGCCCGTTTGGCAAGGTCTCCTGGGGCAACCGCTACCTCAAGAAGGATATGCCTGCCATAGCCGCCGCCCATGGGGTACCCTATATTGCCACTGCCAGCGTGGCCTATCCCAAGGACGTCCAGGCCAAGGTTAAAAAGGCATTGAGTATCACCGGACCTAAATACATCCAGGTGCATGTACCGTGCCCCCTGGGTTGGAAGAGCGACCCCGCCCTCACAATAAAAGTAGCCAAGCTGGCGGTGGAGACTGGACTTTATCCCATCTTTGAGATGGAAAATGGTGTAGTTACTAAGGTGAGAAAGATTCCCAGACCTGCCAAACCTGTTGGAGAATATCTTAAACTCCAGGGACGCTTTGCCCACCTCTTCAAGAAGGGCGGTGGAGAGGGGGAAGTCAAAAAGATACAGCAGATAGCCGATGAAAACATAAAGAAATACGGACTGCTGAGCGAGGCGGCGGAAAAGGTTGCTGTGGAGGCAGAGAAGGAATAAAGAAAAAGGGGGGCAGACATGCATCTGCCACCTGGATTAACCCTTCATTCTAAGTGCCTGTGCTATTTTTTTACCCAACTCCCTGGCAGCGTTCGTGGCTCCTGGCTGTTCCTCAAATCTATTAATGCCCACCGAGTCCACAGTAGCATTGGGACCAAATATCATTCTCAGGCCCGACACCTTGCACTCATCCTCATACCCACATTTAATACAAGGGACGTTACCCAATACCTTCACGAAACCTACGAAATTCATCCCCTCCTCCATCATGTAAAATCTGATTGCATCAACGCCCATATCGCCCGCAGGAGGTAGCATCTCATGTTTATCCGGAATCGCTGACGTTATTATTGCCCCGCCGGGTTTGCCTGCCATAAAGCCATGCTTGTGCCTAAGGGGATAAAGTCGCTCTATGAATGCCTTCGTACGGGCGTCTATAGTGGAGTAAGGGGTGTAACAGGCAATAATCAGGGCATCCGACGCCTTTGCCTTTTCGGCTAATATAACCCCATCGTCGTTGTTCACGCACCTGTTCGTCTCCACACACCCAAGACATGCCCTGCACGGCGCAACGCTATAATCTATGAGTTTTATAAACTCAGTCTCGCAACCGGTGGCCTCCAAGGCCATTTTTAACGCTCTGTCTGTGTTGCTGTTGGGAATAGGGGAACCTGATACACCCAGTACCTTCATACTTTTTTTACCCCAAACAACTTGTTCATATCATCTTTCTCCTTTGCAGTTAAAGGGTCTACTCACCCATAGGAAAACCGTTGTAACCCTTCTTTTTCAAAGCTTCCAACACCTCTTGGATGGGGACAGAATCAAGGTCTTTCTTAAACCCCACCTTTACCTCTCCGCTCTTAGGGTCAACGCTAACTGCCTTTACACCTCTGACTTCAAAAATGGCAGTCTTTATCGTCTCGGCACAACCTGCACAGGTGATACCTTCTACCTTGAGGGTAAGCGTCTGTAAGTCTTCATTTAAAAAAGAGGGGTTCCCCTCCTGTCTACCCACAAACTCCTTAGTATAAGCGTAGGCCACTAATCCCACGGCTACGGCGGTTATTACCCATAAGGGGGCTTCGTGGGCCCAGCGTCTCTTGGTTGACTCCCCAGGACAGCAGGCCCTTTTCCTTCCATAGGTAAAGTAGTAGGACACCCCAATAAGGGCAAAGGTAATCCCAATAAAGATGGGTCTGTACCTGGCTATGGGTGCAAAGAAACTTGCCCCACCAACACCGATAGCCGCCAGTACTAGAGGCCCGATACAGCAGGAAGAGGCAAGGATAGCAGTTAGTATACTCCCACCTGCAAAGATTTTTTCCTTCATACTGCCCCACGCCTCTCTTTCAGGGATTTTAGAACCTCCAGGAGCATTTCTTTGGGGGGATAGTGGTACAGTGCCCCCGCGTAGATGTAAGTTCTACATGCATTTAAATTGAAGTTTCCCGTGGCCTCTAGTTCTGGCTCCAGGTCAAGTCCATTAATCTTTATGGTTGGAGAACCTAGAAATTTGTAGTCCCTGGCCTTTTCAGGGCTGTCCAGCAGGATTACCTCCAATTCTGCTGAAAGACCCAGTTCTTCCAATGCCTCTTTTATTTTTATTAGGGCCTCCTGGTAGCTATGACAAGACTCCGTGTGGAGTAGCTGAATTTGTGGTCTTTTCATGGTTTTTCTCTCCCGAATGAATCAATAGCAGAAAGGGAAAAGAAATTTAAAGCCCCTGTCCTTACACTGCTCAACCTGCGAGATTTATTGCACAATCTGTGGTTTTCTGATGGTATAATGCTCAATGT
>JASEHG010000095.1 GCA_030018855.1 Candidatus Brocadiaceae bacterium | reverse complement strand
GGCGTATTGCAATACGCCCCTACTCTCACGAAGGGGAAGCGAAGAATCTGACCCGAATGGTCATTCTGAACGAAGTGAAGAATCTAAAGACTAGACCCTTCGCTTACGCTCAGGGTGACATTTAGCCTAGATTCTTCGGTCGCTTCCCCTTCGCTCTGCTCAGGGCTTCGGCTTCGCTCCCTCAGAATGACAAGCGAGTGGAGTTTTTCAGAGGTTTCGGAGTCTGGATAACTACTTTTTTGCCGAGTAATCAGGGTCCTTAGGGTCCGTCTTCTTTGCCTCTAACTGTGCCATCAATTCCTCAAAACCCTCCGGAAGGATTGCCCCCGCAAAGTTAACGCCCTTGAGACTCTTAACGCCCCTTAGGTCAGTGTACAAGAGATAAGTCCGGGAGAGGTCGGCCCAGGATAGATTGGCCCCGGTGAGTTCTGCCCCGGAGAGGTTGGCCCCGATGAGGTCAGCTCCAGAGAGGTTGGCCCCGAAGAGCTCTGTCTCGGAAAGGTTAGCCCCGGAGAGTCTGGTCCCAGAGAGGTTGGCGCCAAAGAGGTGGGCACGGGAGAGGTTGGCCCTGAAGAGGTCAGCCCTGGAGAGGTCAGCCCTGAGGAGGTTGACTTCTGAGAGGTTGGCCATGGAGAGGTCGGCCTCAAAGAGGTTACATTCGTTAAGATTAGACCCGAAGAGGTAGGCCATGGAGAGATTAGCCCTGGGTAATTTGGTCTTGGAGAGGCTGGCCTTGGAGAGGTTGGCCCTGGAGAGATTGGCACTGGAGAGGTCTGCCTCGGAAAGATTGCCCCAGGAGAGGTTAGACCCAGAGAGATTGGCCCAGGGAAGCATTGCCCCAAAGAGACAGGTCCTGTAAAAGTTGGCCCTGGATAGATCGGCCTCAGAAAGATCAGCCATGGAAATCTCTGTCCTAGTAAGGTCAGACCTGGACAGGTTGGCCTTTGTTAGGTTGGCCCTGGAGAGGTCAGCCCCGGAAAAGTTAGTCCCGGACAGGTCTGCCCCGGAGAGGTTGGCCCTGGATAAATCTGCCCCTGGAAGATGTATACCGCTCAAGTTGACACCCGCCAGACCTTTACCAGCCTTCACTATGTCCTTTATCTTTAGGACATAGGATTTTCGCCCCTCTTCAGAGAGATGCCGCCAGCAATAGGTTGACTCAAACAGTCTTTTCTCTTCGCAACCACTGGCCTCGCATTGGCTAACTGGCTTCTTCTCAGTTTCTACTTCCGTTACAGGCACAAATACCACCCTCAAGACGGCCTCGGAGTGAGCAGGGGCAGACCTATGTGTCTGCACAACCGGCTTTAGTAAGTTTCTGCCTGATCCCAGCCCCTGGCAAAACTACGAGACATATTACTTACTTTTTCGCCTTAGGGCAAGCCCTTTTTATTTTTTTTGTAAAGTGTGGCATCCACTCATGCTTGCACCTGGTTTGCCACCAACTATATCAAACCTGGTGGCTAAAATGTAACATTGCCCAAATTCTTTATTATTGACAATGAATTAGTACCAATCTATAATTCTAAGTGTAACATTCTCAAGGTACTTGCATTAAACCAATAGATAAATGCTAACGGGACCGTTCTATGTCTAATGCCTGCGTAGTTGGCCTGCAGTGGGGGGACGAGGGCAAGGGGAAGGTAATAGATATCCTCACCGACGAATACGACGTAATCGTCAGATACCAGGGGGGTGGTAACGCAGGTCACACGGTAGTTGTCAGTGGCGAGAAATTCGTCCTTCACCTTATCCCTTCCGGAATCCTCCACCCAGAGAAAAAATGTGTGATAGGCAATGGGGTTGCCCTTGACCCTGCTTTGTTCCTGGAAGAGGTGGAGGAGCTAAAGAAGAAGGACGTCTCAATAAAGGACAACCTCTTCGTCAGCGACAGTGCCCATCTGGTCTTCCCATACCATAAACTCTTAGACACCCTTTCTGAATCCGACAAGGGGCAAGACAAGATAGGTACTACGGGAAGGGGGATAGGCCCTTGTTATGCCGATAAGATGGCAAGGGTTGGTATACGGGTGATAGAGCTTTATCACCCGGAACATCTCAAGCGTCAGATACGGAGGAATGTGGAGGAGAAGAACCGTCTCCTGCAGGGTCTGTACGATGCGGCACCGCTATCCTGGGAGGAGATATACGAGGAGTACGTAGCCTATGCAAAGAGGCTGAAACCGTACGTGTGTGATACGGTAGAATACGTGAACGAGGCGATAAAAAACTCCAAACACGTCCTCTTTGAAGGCGCACAGGGTAGCCTCCTGGACGTGGACTTTGGGACGTATCCTTTCATTACCTCTTCTAACGCTACGGCATGTGGTGCGGCCCCAGGGGCAGGTGTCTCTCCCAAGCAGATTCACAAGATTTACGGGGTAATGAAGGCATACACCACCAGGGTGGGTAGTGGCCCTTTCCCCACCGAGGCAGGCGGTGCCCTGGAAGAACACCTGAGGTTGCGGGGTGGAGAGTTTGGCGCCACTACGGGGAGACCCAGACGCTGTGGATGGTTTGATGCAGTGGCGGTAAGACATGCCGCCATGATAAACGGCGTGGATGAGACCGTTCTGACAAAGCTGGACGTCCTTGATGACCAGGAGACGTTGAAGATATGCGTGGGCTATAAATACAATGGCAAGGTGCACGAAAGGTTTCCTCCCGACCTTGCCCTCTTGCCCAAGTGTGAACCCGTTTACGAGGAGAGGCCAGGCTGGCGGCAGGATACCTCTTGTTGTACCAGTATCCATAAGTTACCCAGGAAGGCCGTAAACTACGTCAGGTGTCTGGAAGAGCTGCTTGGTCTAAAGGTAACCATGGTCTCTGTTGGTCCGGACCGCAGACAGTTTATCCGAATCCGCAGTGCAATCCAAAAGAAACCGCAACGCCGCCGCATAACGATAAATGAGTGAACAGAACGGTCTTCCCAGACATGTTGCCATTATAATGGATGGTAATGGCCGATGGGCAAGCAAGCGCGGCCTGGCCAGGGTAAGGGGTCATATAGAGGGGGTGAAGTCCGTACGGGAGATTACCGAAGAGTGCGCCAGGCGGCACATAGAGCAACTTACCCTCTACGCCTTCTCCAGTGAGAACTGGTCCCGCCCACGGTTTGAGGTGGCAATCCTCATGCGACTCCTCAGGCGATACCTCATCAGAGAAATAAAGACCATTATGGATAACAACATACGTTTCACCGTCATTGGCAGGATAGAGGGCCTTCCCCAAGACGTCCAGAAAGAGATTGCCACGGAGATTGAACTAAGCAAGAACAATACTGGCATGGTCCTCTGCCTTGCCCTTAATTATGGGGGGAGGACCGAGATTGTAGATGCGGCCAGGAGACTGGCCCAGAAGGTGCAAGAGGGGAAGTTACGTCCGGAGGACATAAACGAGGCAACCCTTACAGAGAACATGTATACGGCAGGGATGAGAGACCCTGACCTCCTCATCAGGACGGGGGGAGACATGCGGGTGAGTAATTTCCTCCTGTGGGAGATATCCTATACTGAACTCTGGATTACCCCCGTGTACTGGCCTGATTTCCGCAAGGAACAGCTAGAAGAAGCCCTCAGGGACTATGCAGGAAGAGAGAGGCGTTATGGCGGGATCCTCCAGTGACCTATGACCAGACCAGAATAGCCTGGGGTGCGGCCATGTTAGCCGCCTTTTTTGGTATTATAAGCCTGGACGTCGTCCTGGACTCGGACTTAGGCCTGGGCTTCCTGGGTATCTTGGTCGGTGCAATGGCCCTCCTTGAGTTCTACAACATGGCTGGGAAGAAGGGGCTAACCCCTTTCAGATTATCGGGGCTGGCGGCCGGCCTCGCATTATTTCTGTGTATCTGGTGGGAGATAAGGTCCCACGGGGCGTTTTCCATTAACCCTGTAGTGCCCCTCCTTATCCTCTTATGGTTCTTCCTCCTGCAAGGCTTCACTATAGGAATAGACGGTACCATTAACAACGTCGCCGTCACCCTCTTTGGTGTAATCTATGTATTTCTCCCTTTATCCTTTGCCATGACCTTGAGGCACCTCCCTGGCAAGAATGGCCTGGCTGTCCTGATTGGGGTGCTCCTCATGGCAAAGATAACGGATATAGGGGGGTATTTCTTTGGAAGGAGCCTTGGTAAACGCAAACTCTGCCCTGCCATTAGCCCCAACAAGACCATAGAGGGGGCGCTCTTTGGGCTCTTTCTGTGTGTCCTTATTGGGATGGGACAGTGTTTCTTGCCTCAGTGGAGCTTTTTGCCCATGCAGTGGGCCATCCCCTTCGCACTCCTCATAGGGGTGGGGTCTATATCCGGGGACCTCTTTGAATCCATGATGAAGCGGGATGCCGGGGTTAAAGACTCGGGAGACCTCGTACCCACTTTTGGTGGGGTACTTGATATAATAGATTGCATATTGGTCTGCCTGCCCCTGGGCTATTATTTCTTAGTCTTGGTACCAATAAAATAAAGGTTTAAGGGTTCAAAAGTTCAGGGGTTTAAGGAGAGGTGCTAGTGCAAAAGACCATTGAACTAAGAGACGCAGAACAGGCGGTCACCCTCTTTGGCAGTCACGACCGTTACCTGCGGCTCCTGCGCCAGGCCCTGGGCATCCATATTACGGCCAGGAATGGCCTCATAAAACTGGAGGGTGAGGAGGCCCAGGTTAACAGGGCCGAAGAGATACTCCAGAGGCTCATAAATATCGTGGATAAATACGGGGTCCTGGGCACAAAAGAAGTGGAAGAGACCATCACTGCCACAGAAAAGGGGCTGTCCGCCTCAGGCGGACTACCTAAAGGGTCTGAAGTGGTCATTAAGGGGGTTAGCGTCAGGCCCAAGACCGAGGGACAGGCCAAATACGTTGAGGCTATCCTGGACAACGACCTGATCTTTTGTATCGGCCCGGCAGGCACCGGGAAGACCTATCTGGCAGTGGCTGTGGCCCTGTCAGCCCTGAGGACCGGCCAACTCAGGAAGATAGTCCTTGCCAGACCCGCCATTGAGGCCGGAGAGAAGCTGGGTTACCTCCCCGGAGACATCCAGGCCAAGGTGAACCCTTACCTCAGACCACTCTACGATGCCCTGGAGGACATGATGGAAGTCAACCAGGTAAGAAAGTACATTGAGAATGACATTATTGAGATACTCCCCCTCGCCTATATGAGGGGGAGGACCCTCAACGACGCCTTTGTCATCCTGGACGAGGCCCAGAACTGCACCATCCGTCAGATGAAGACCTTCCTTACCCGCCTCGGCGTGAAGGGGAGGGTGGTGGTAACGGGGGATATTACCCAGGTGGACCTCCCCCCTGGCGAACCATCTGGTTTAATAGACGTTCAGGCCAGACTCAAGGGCGTTAAGGGGGTGGCCTTTATCTACCTGACGATAAAAGACATCGTCCGCCACAGACTCGTCCAGGAAATTGTTGAGGCCTATGGTGCGAAGGACTGACATCTCCTTCACCTTTTATCCTGACGACCTCCAGCAACTCTATCCCATAAACAGGGCCAGGATACGTGCATTGGTAGAGGAGGCCCTGGGAGGGAAAGGGGCAGAGTTGAGCATCGCCTACGTGGACGAGGAAGAGATGGCGAGACTCCACAAGACCTTTCTGGACAAGGAAGGGCCTACCGACGTACTCGCCTTCCCTGATAAAGACAGGAGCGGTAAGGTGGTGGGTGAGATAGTGGTATGCGTTCCAATGGCCATAAAAATGGTAGAAAAACTAGGCGGCAAGACCACCCCTGACAGCGGCGACGTAGAGGGGGAGATAATGCTCTACACCCTCCACGGCCTCCTGCACATTATGGGGTATGATGACAAGAGAGAAAAAGACGCAAAGAAGATGCACCTTAGGGAAAAGGAAATCCTTGCCAGGTTCGGCCACAAGATAAAGGGCCTGGGTGTTTAAATATATGCGTCATTCTGAGTGAGCCAAAGCCCCGAGTCCGCCTGAGGCGGAGCGGACTTACTACCCCCAAAGCCAAAGATTAAGGAAAAAGTGCTTGACTTACTATATTGCT
Organism: Candidatus Brocadiaceae bacterium; assembly: GCA_030018855.1. Classification (GTDB taxonomy): domain Bacteria; phylum Planctomycetota; class Brocadiia; order Brocadiales; family Bathyanammoxibiaceae; genus 2-12-FULL-52-36. Next base: position 1,712 of record JASEHG010000095.1, on the reverse strand, counting down.
TTCGGTAGTATACTTCTAGTAAAGTAATACATATTTTGAATTGACTTGCCAGAAGATAGGAGGGCATACATGACGACTACGGTAGTTACAATAAAAGGTCAGATAGTCATTCCTTCCAGAATCAGGCGCCGCTATGGGATTAAGAAAGGTACAAGGGTCTGTCTGGTTGAACGGAATGATGAAATTATTTTAAAACCTATTACGCGTGAGTACTTTGACAAGCTGGCAGGTATCCTGGGTAAGGAGGGCAGGCCACTAGAAGCCTTGCGGAAAGAAAAAGAAAGGGAAAGAGAGCTTTGAAAAGGTACGTCCTGGACTCCTGCAGTCTTCTCGCTTACTTCAACCGAGAAACAGGTTACGAGAGCATGATAGAACATTTTGAGAAGGCTACTGGGTCTACGCAAAACCTCTTTCTCTCAGTAGTAAATTGGGGAGAAGTATTTTACATAGTCTACCGTGAGTACAGTCCTTCCAAAGCCCAAGAAATAGCTGGCGTTATAGATACCCTTCCCATTGATATCATTCTTGTAGATTTAGAATTGACAAGACAAGCCGCCCTATTCAAGGCCACGCATAAAATGTCTTATGCCGACTGCTTTGCCGCCGCCCTTGCAAAATTGAGAAGGGCAGAATTAATTACTGGTGATAAGGAGTTTGAACAGTTAGAGCATGAGATAAAAATTAACTGGCTCCGACATTAATTACAGAGGGATTAAAATGAATGCTAAAGATCTTTTGCTGAAATTAGTAGAAGCGAATTCGGAAGGTGATGTTGATGAAATCATAAATGGGCATCCTGTACTTTCAAAAGATGAGAATTGGCAACCATACGGAGGAATCCGCTCAAACTTTGGTAGTATTCACAATCAACAGACAAACGCAATACCTGCCTTAGTAGAAAAACCAATAAATTCTATAGATGCGATTCTAACAAAAGAGTGCAAATTAAGAGGTATTAACCCGGAAAATTCTAAAGCACCTGCAACGTTACAAGAAGCTGTTGAAAGATTTTTAGACATTTCACAAGGAGACTTTAGTGAGATTCCTTCTACTAAAAGACGGGAAATCGCAAGAAATATACAGATAATTGCTGAGGGTAGCAGAAGGAACCCTAATATAATTATCTACGATACTGGCGAGGGGCAACATCCTTCGGACTTTAAGAATACCTTCGTTTCACTGCAAAAAGAAAATAAGATAAAGATAAAATTTGTTCAAGGCAAATACAACATGGGAGGGAGTGGGGTTTTACCGTTCTGTGGCAGTAGGAAATATCAACTTATTTTGTCAAGAAAACACCCTAAACTGCTAGACGGTAAACCTGACTATTATGGTTTTACCTTAGTTAGATTACATAAGGCAACCGGTGAATACAAACAATCTTGGTATGAATTTTGTACTGAAAGAAGTAGTGAAATCTTTTCATTTCAGTCAGACGAATTAGATTTGGGGTTGTTCGAGATGCCGTTTTATTTTGGGACTTATATTAAACTTTTTAACTATGATTTGCCTGACCGTTCTGATATTACCCTCGGTTTATGGAGAGCATTAAATCGTTATTTATATTACTCAGCATTGCCAATTCTACTGTACGAAAAGAGGGATTACAGGGGACATGCTACAACAAAAATTATGAGTTGAAACTTCCACTGTCATACAGAATTTAGTCTTCTTTTACCATCATACATACATTCTTCTTTACCAGCTTTTTA
>JASEHG010000094.1 GCA_030018855.1 Candidatus Brocadiaceae bacterium | reverse complement strand
CCTTCCGAAAGGACGGTAACCTTGCATCTACTAAATGCCCTGGAGAGCAGGGTAGCATATCGGCTGCGACCTCCGTGCCTATCGCAGAGTATCTCTAGTTGGGGATACTCTCCCCATAAACTACTCATCAGCTTAACACAGTTATCAAAGAGGAGCAAGGCCTTGTTGCCGCAAGAGTCTATCCCTTTATTAAATTCATAAGGAGATGTGACTGATGCCCTTGCCCCCAGAAACCTTACGTCCTGTGAAGATAGGACTTCCTCCAGTAGTTTACGGTACCTGGCAAGCCCTTCGGCGGCTGTCAGGGGTAGACTTAACTGCATATCATGGTGCCATGGGTATAATTTTAGCTGGCCTTCGTCGTAGCAGTGGAGTGCCTCCAGCAGCCGTTTGAAATCTCCTACGTCCCCGATGCATCCCTGAAAGGCCAGGACGCCCACCTCCAGGCGGCGGAGTCCTCTGCCCGAGGCATAGAGGCGTTTACTATCGGCCACGGCCACGTGCAGGGGCGACTTACTGGTTGCCCCTGCTACCGCCCCCTTTAGTATCTGCCAGAGGTTGCCATCCACCTCGTGGTCCTTCACCTCAAAGGCCACTGCGGTAATCACCAGTGGCCCAAGGGTAGGACCGTAACCTGCTTCATCCACCCCTACCAGTATCGCCATAGGTTTCTCTTTGCCCTTTGAGATGGGAGGGGTTGAAAATTTTCCCCCCCTACCTCTAGCGTATTATATTTCCTTCCAGCGGGAAATCAAAGGCTCGTGGTGGGCGGGGCGGACCTATTGGGAGGCTGGGGAGTAATGGATACTGCTGGCTCTGTAGGGGCGACCCGCCGGGTCGCCCCTACATCCTTATCTACTGCGGTGTCACTGCCAAGGGATTCTATCTTTTCCAGGCGGTCGCCGAACCTGTCCAGGTCTTTCCTGGCCTCGTCATGTTTTCCCGAGGCCTTCCTTATGTGGTCGCCCAGGGTATCAAAATCCTTTTTAAAGTTTTCAAAGTTCTTCTTCAGGGTCTGGATGTTTTCTATTACTTCTTCGGCCCTTTCTTCTATCTTGAGGGCCTTGAGTCCAAAATGGATGGCCTGCAGATGTGCCCAGAAGGTGTTAGGTGAGACTGGAAAGACCTTCTTTGCCCAGGCATAATTCAGCAGGGCCTCTCCCGAGGAATCATCAAGGGCCAGGATTTCACCGTACACGCCTTCGGCGGGTATGTACATGAAGGCGTAATCATAAGTGCCTTCGTCCGGGCGGATGTATTTTTTGGATATATCGTCTATTTTACCCTTTACATCGGATAAGAAGGCCCTTCTGGCCCCTTTCCTTTCTGCGTCGTCTTTTGCGTTAATGAACTTTTTGAAGTTGTCCAATGGGAACTTTGCGTCTATAGGCACTAATTTCCCGTCCAGTTTTATTACGGCGTCTACTCTGGTGCCGTCATTAAAGGGGTGTTGTGAGGCCCAGAGGTCTGGTGGCAGGGCGTCTTTGAGGAGTTTTTCTAACAGCATCTCGCCCACACCGCCTCGGTATTGGGGGGCTCTGAAGACCTCCTGCAAGGAGATGATGTCCCGTTTCAGCTCCATAACCCCCTGCGTGGCCTGGAAGAGCCCCTCCAGCTTCCCATGTACGTCTTTTACGATGTTGGCATGATGGTCCAGCCTGCCGCCCAGGGTTTCATGGGTCTTGGAGAGGACTTCCTGCTGGGCCTGCAGTCGCTGACTGAGTTGTTCTGTGAGCTGGTGGAAATCGGTGGAGCTCTGTTGTTTCAGGTTGTCCATCCGTTGCTGTAACTGGCCCTGTACCTGTGTTAAGGCACTAGTGGCATTATCTACCCTGGCACCAAGGGCCTCGTTTGTTCGGAGTATCATGTTGGAGAGTTGGGACATGCTCTCAGTGGTCTGCTCCCTGAGGTCATTGACCTGCTGTTGGATCAGGAGCGTATCCTGTCCCTTTTGCCCCCTCCGTTGGGTAATAATCAGGTAGATGAAGAGCCCCACTACTAGCATTATAACAATGATAATCAGGTATAGCATGGCCCTCTGTTACTCCACGTGTCTTTGGGACGACCAGTATATCTCCAAAATACTAACTCTTTACTGTCTGGAATGCAATACCAAAGCTTGTCGTGTCTGCCACTGAATTTCCTTGACACCTTTACGAGGTCATGGTTACAATTATTTTGTAAACAATGCAGGGACAGGTCTTTAGTATAGACCCAAAGGTTTGTCCATACGTTAAGTCTCCTATGAAGTTACTGCTTAAACTCCTCCGGGAAGATAATAAGTTCAGGGCCATCCAGAAGACCATTGCGGGAGTGGCCGATTCGGCCGAGCTCATGGCCGAGGCTCTGCCGCCTGGCGGAGAGATAAAAATAGGAGGGCTTTGGGGTTCTTCTGCCGCCCTGGTGCTGGCTGGCCTGGCCCTTAACCAATTCAGTTCAGGGCCTGTCCCTGAACCAGAACGGTTCAGGGCAGGACCGCTCCCAACGAAGGGCACCTTCGTGGGTGCTGCTGATTACTAGTAGCCTGGAGGAGGCAGAGGAGGCCAGGGAGGACCTGAACCTTTTCCTTCCTGGTAGTGCCGCTATCTTTGAGCCATGGGAAGATTTTTCTATAACGGGAGACGATGCCTCCGCAGGGGCGACTGTCAGCCTTAGGCGGGTCGCCCCTACCGCCCAACACCTGCAGGTCCTCCATCCACTACTATTTCCAGAAGATACACCTCATGTGGGTGTCGGGGCCACACCTGACACCCGTACTAAGATTATCGTCTGCCCTATCCAGGCCCTCCTCCAGAAGCTGCCACTACCAGGAGACCTCACAGAAAACACCCTGCAGGTGGTGGTAGGGAAGGACCTGGGGCAACAGGAGGTGGTAGAGTGGCTGGTGGATAGGGGCTTCAAGGGTGTAACCATGGTAGAGGCCCCTGGGGAGTTCAGCCTCAGGGGATGTATCCTGGACGTCTTTACCCATTCTTCTGAGGTTCCCTACCGCCTGGAGTTCTTTGGAGATAGGGTAGAGTCTATCAGGCTTTTCAGTCCAGATACGCAGACCTCTATAAAGAACCTCACAGAAGGGAATATACTTGCCCTGGATTGTAAGGGTTTGACTAATCAGACCCCTGCGGCGGGGGCTGGTACCCTCTTGGATTATCTCCCACGGGGGGCCTGGATAGTGCTGAAAGAGCCTGAGGCTATCAGGGAGAAGGCCAAAAGGGTATCGCAGTCCATACCCTGGCTCTACACCTATGAGGAGGTAGATAAAGAGTGGTCGCAATACAACAGACTTTTCCTTTCTTTCCTACCCTTTACTGATAGTGGGAATAGCCCCGCCACCATCCACAATTTTGAGGTAGAATCTGTGGAGCGTTTTGGTACAGGGCTTAAAGAGACCTTTGCGGAGTTAAGGAATCTCTCCCCCCAGGTTAAGCGGACGATAGTCTTTTGTAACAACGAGGCGGAGGAGAAGCGTTTCCAAGAGTTGTTGAGCGGGGAAGGTCTGAGATTAGAATCCACCATTGGAAGGCTAAGTAAGGGGTTCTTCTTCAGAGACATTGGATTACTACTCTTATCCCACCACGAACTCTTCCACCGTTATCGCCTCAAGAGGGAGCCCAAGAAACCCGTCTCTGCCAGGCCCATAGAGAGTTTTGTAGAGCTTAGACGGGGGGATTATGTAGTACACGTGGCCCATGGTATTGCCCGTTTCCTGGGTATGGAGGAACTGGAGCACGAGGGGCAAAAGAGGGAGTGTCTGGTACTGGAATTTGAAGGGGGGACAAAATTATACGTATCCGCCTCAGGGGGGATAAACCTGATACAGAAGTATATAGGCCCTAGCGAACATCGTCCCCCGTTGAGCCGCTTGGGTGGGCAGGGCTGGGCCAGGCGGTTGGAAGAGGTGGAAAAGGCCGTGACCGACCTGGCAGGGGGGCTTCTGGAGATGCAGGCCCTACGGGAGGCCAGATTGGGCATACAGTACCCACAGGATACGGAGTGGCAGAAGGAGTTTGAGGCGGAATTCCTGTACGAAGAGACCGAAGACCAGCTCAAGGTAAACAGGGAGATAAAGGCAGATATGGAGTCAAGCCGCCCCATGGACCGCCTGGTATGCGGGGACGTGGGTTATGGCAAGACGGAGCTGGCCATCCGGGCGGCCTTTAAGGTGGTGATGGGTGGTAAACAGGTGGCAGTACTTGTGCCTACTACCATCCTGGCCCAGCAGCACTTCCGCACCTTCTCCGAACGCATGGCCGATTATCCCGTAAGGATAGAGGTACTGAGCCGCTTCAGGTCTCCCCATGAACAAAAGCTAGTACTGGAGGCCCTTAAAGAGGGGGCAGTGGACGTTGTCATAGGTACCCACAGACTCATACAGAGGGACGTTGCCTTCAAAGAACTGGGGTTAGTGATAATAGACGAGGAACAGCGCTTCGGTGTGGAACATAAGGAGAGGTTGAAGGGTCTCCGCCAGATGGTAGACGTCCTTACCCTCACGGCTACGCCCATCCCCAGGACCCTTCACATGTCATTACTGGGTCTAAAGGACATATCCTGTCTGACCACCCCGCCACAGGACCGCCTGGCCATCAAGACCTTCCTTATGCGTTACGACCCGGAAAGGGTACGCCAGGCAATACTCTTTGAGCTGGCACGCGAGGGACAGGTTTACTTTGTCCATAACAGGGTGTATAACATTAAGGCCGTGGCTGGGGAACTCTGCAGGATAGTGCCCGAGGCAAGGATAGCCGTGGCCCATGGCCAGATGCCGGAGAGGCTACTGGAAAAGATAATGCTGGACTTTGTAGAGGGAAAGTATGATATCCTTGTCTCCACCACTATAATTGAATCCGGGGTGGACATCCCCAACGTGAATACTATATTCATTAACGAGGCTGATTATTTTGGACTGGCAGAACTGCACCAGCTTCGGGGCAGGGTGGGCCGCTATAAACATACGGCTTATGCCTATCTTGTCTTGCCGGGTGATAGGCCCATAAGCCCGGAGGCAGAGAAGAAGTTAAAGGCCATTGAGGAATTCTCGGAGTTAGGGGCTGGTTTTAAGATTGCCCTCAGGGACCTGGAGATTAGGGGGGCGGGGAACATACTTGGCCCTCAACAACACGGTCATATCCAGGCAGTGGGTTACGAGATGTACTGTCAGCTCCTGGAGACAGCGGTAAGGAAGGTGAAGAAAGAACCTCTACGTATACCCCTGGAGGTCTCTATAAATCTGCGATTGGATGCCTACCTGCCCACGGCCTATATCACAGATGAGGCCGTCAGGATGGAGATGTATCGCAAGGTAAACCGCTGTTACTCCAGGGAGGAGATACAGACGTTGGAAGAGACACTCCAGGACAGATTCGGTCCCCTTCCACCTCCAGCAGAAAACCTCCTGACGGAGAGGGCACTCAGGTTAGCAGCCCAGGAGTATGGCATCCGTTCCCTCTTCCGCACGAATGGGAAGCTGGTTATTGAGGTAGAAGACCTGAAGAGGGCAGAGGCCTGCCTATCTCCTCTAAGGCGGAGGATCAGGGTGATTAACGAGAACACCCTGCATCTCCTGCTTCCGGCTAAGTCTGGTCCGTCCACAGTCCGCCTAAGGCAGAACGAGGGGCAGGAAACGGTTCAGTTTTTAAGAAAGGTCTTTAACATCTAGGCCCTTGTGGAGTCCAGCGACCGCACCAGGCACTAAGGACTAGGCACTAGGGACTAAAGGTCATCCTTCGGCTACGCTCAGGACAAGCGTCTTGAGTGGGGACTCCGGGGTTGGGAAAGTGAGGAATGAGGTTGGAGAGATGAGAAGCACTTACAAAAATCTTTCGTCGGTAGTCCGCCTGAGCCTGCCCTTGATCCGCCTGAGGCGGAGAAAGGGGCGGATGCCACTCATGGTCTTTCTGGTCTGCCTGGTTGGTTCGTTACCGGTTTGTCCATTGACACGGTCAATGGACTCCATAAATGACTCCACGACTGCCCTGGCAGAGAGTATAAGGCTGGGGGCTATAAAGGCAGAGGTAAATGGCGCCATAATAACAGATGATGAGGTAAAGAGACAGGCAGCCGTACCCCTGAGGGAGGCCGTGGATAAATACAAGGGAAGGGAGCTTAATGAAAGGGCTGCACAAATCCTGAGTGACATACTGGATGAACTCATAGACCGGCAACTACTGGTACAGGAGGCTAGCAAGATTATTAAGGATAATCCCATAGTAAAGGAGGCGTTGGAAAAAGAGGCGGAATCCTTCTTGAAGGATGCTATGGATAAGGTGGGTGGTCCTGCCAGATTCTATGAGTTAGCCACCAAGGAGGGTGTAAATCCTGCAGAGAAGAAGAGGGAGTTGAAAGAAGACCTCATGGCCAAGGCCCTGCTCCAAGAGTTTGCATATAAAAAGATTTCCATTTCTCCCAAGGAGGTCAGGGACCATTACCTGAAGCACCAAGATGAGTTTAGTGAGGAGAAAGAGGTAAAGGTAAGACAGATATATATAAAGGCCATTCCCAACGCCAAGGAGGCCGAAAAGAAGGCCCAGGAGGTCTATCAACGCGCCAGGGCAGGAGAAGACTTTGCAGAACTTGCCAAACAGTTCTCCCAGGATTCAAAGGCTTCTACGGGGGAGTTGTACGAGCACAAAGAGGTAAAGCAATGGAGAAAAGAGCTCAGGGAGGCGGCATTGGCGCTAGAGCAGGGGGAGATAAGCCAGCCCGTAAAGAGTCCAATAGGCTTCCATATATTCAAGGCCGAGGCAGTCAAGCCCGCCAGGACGCCCAGTTTTGAGGAACTCCAGGAGGAGATTAATACTAAACTCTACGAGGATGAGGCCAGACGCAGAAAGATGGAGTACATAAAGAACCTCAAGAGGAAGGCAGTGATTAAGGTAATGAGGTAACGTAGGGGCTTGATTTATCAAGCCCTGATTTTTTGGGGTACAGCGAATTGTGTCCCTGCAAGAGGGAGGAAAAGATTGTGGCAGAAGTTAGCATTGCCCCAGGTTTTAGTAACGAACAAACAATTCTCAAGCAGGTAGAAAAATTTCTTCAAGAAACGTACTTGGACGGGAAGCTCTGCAATGTCCACGTTAAACATCCCCCTGTAGAGGCTAACATAGATATGAACTACCTCCGACCTGGGGGGCTCCTGGAGCTAGAGGTAGTGGATTCCCTGGAAAACCTGGAAGGCAGACTGAGACACGAACTGATGCACGTGGTTGACCAGGTGGATGAGGCCTTTGGCTACGATGAGAAAAAGGTGCCCAAACCCGGTACGGCCCAACTCCGCCGGTATAAATACCTATGGAACGTCTATATTGACAGCCGCCTCATCAAGGCAGGCAGACCGGCCTATGCTACTTGTGCCTCCAGGGAGGGCGAGCTGGGGGAGTGCTGGCCCGAATTCTCTGCGGATACTAGAAAAGGACTATTTAACTACCTGTGGGCCTTGTCCGACACAGGTGGGCTGACCCAGAAACAGATAATCCAACTAAGCAAGGATGTATTTAAGTTCCGTAAAGACCTGAAGGCCCAGGCCCAGGCCAGGGGGGAAAGGTTGAAGGCCTTTAAGACCCTGGAGGAACTCAGGCGCTTCACAGTAGACAGCTAACAGCAATCAGCAGTCAGCAGTCAGTAGCAGTCAGTTTGCTGATAGCTGATTACTGATTGCTGATAGCTGACTGAACTCTTAATCCTTCACCACCACCTTAGCAAACCTCCTCCGTCCTACCTTTAGTATCATCCCCGTGGCAACCTCAATGTCAGCCTTGGGGTCTGTAACCTCTTCAAAAGGTACGGGCGTATCGCAATACGCCCC
>JASEHG010000093.1 GCA_030018855.1 Candidatus Brocadiaceae bacterium | reverse complement strand
GCCCTCTGACCCCCAACCCCTGGCCCCTGCCCTCACTACCCCTTAATAACCCCCAGGGGTTTTAGCTGTACGACCCTACGGGCGATGCCGGCGTTATGGACGACGTTCACCACCTCTGTAACGTCTTTATAGGCCTCTGGTATCTCTTCGGCCAGGGTGTCCCAGCCTGAGGCCCTGACGATGATACCCATGTCCTCCATCTCTCTGAGGATATTTTTCCCTTTGGCCCGCTTCGTTGCCTGGGTGCGGCTCATTACCCTGCCAGCCCCATGACAACTGCTGGCAAAGGTCTCCTGGCTGGCCGCCTCCGTGCCCACCAGGACATAGGAACACCTGCCCATATCTCCGGGGATAAGTACAGGCTGGCCTATCTCCCTATAGGCCGCAGGGGTCTGGGGATGCCCAGGGGGTAGTGCCCTGGTAGCCCCCTTCCTGTGGACGCAGAGCCTAGTGGGCTTGCCATCCACGTTGTGGGTCTCAAACTTGGCAATGTTATGGCAGACGTCGTATATAAGCTCCAGCCCCAGCTCTTCCGAAGGCCTTTTTAGCATGTGGGAGAAACTCTCCCTTACCCAGTGGGTAATCATCTGGCGATTGGCAAAGGCAAAATTGGCTGCGCAGGCCATGGCGGCAAAGTAGCGCCTCCCTTCCTCAGAGTCTATTGGGGCACAGCATAGCTGGCGGTCTACGAGCTCTATCCCATACTTACTGGCGGCCCTCAACATGACCCCTATGAAATCATCGCAGACCTGATAACCCAACCCCCTACTGCCTGTGTGCACCTGGATGGCTACCCCGCCCAGTTCAAGGCCCAGGGTCCTGGCCAGCTTCTCATCATATATCTCAGAGATTACGTCCACCTCCACAAAATGGTTCCCGGAACCCAGTGTGCCTACCTGGGCCCGCCCCCTCTCCATGGCCCTATCGGATACCTCTTCTGGGTCAGCCCCCGGTATACAACCCCGCTCCTCAATGTGCTCCAGGTCCCTCTCGTAGCCGTAACCCCTGCTTATGGCCCAACGGGCACCTTGCCTCAGGAGGCCCTTTTCCTCCTCAATACCCAGCCTGAGGTCCTTCCTGTGCGAGCCTACCCCGGTGGGGATATTCCTAAAAAGGGTATTAACTAATTCTTTCATCATATCCTGTATCTCTTCTCTACGCAGATTGGAGCGTAATACCCTTACCCCACAGTTGATGTCATAACCTACGCCCCCCGGGGAGATCACGCCTGTCTCATCAAAGGCGGCTACGCCACCTATGGGGAACCCGTACCCCTCATGGATATCTGGCATGGCCAGGGAGGCCCTCACTATCCCCGGCAGGGTGGCTACGTTGGCCACCTGACGCAGGCTCAAATCCCTCTTTATCTCCTCCATAATCCTGGAATCGGCATAGACTATGCCCTCTACCCTCATGCCGCCTTCCTTCTCTATCTTCCAGCGGTAGGGGTCTATCTGCTTTATGTTCAGGGTTAATTCCTTTTCCATATTCCTCACCTTCCATAATTCAGTAGCTAGTAGACAGTAGCTAGTAGTCGGGGATAAATCTTTTTCCTAGCTACTGGCTACTAGCTACTGTCTACTCCCTCTCCTGGGCAGGGGTAAACCCTGCCCCTACAACTAAAGGTCTATTATCACCCTGGCCCGCCAGCCTTCGGGTACTTCTACCACCTCTATTTTATGATGGGTAACGGCCTTGGGGCTAGTCAAAATTAGGTGCCTCCCTTCACGGAAAGACTCCCCATAGGCTATGGCCTCCAGATTATCGGACTCCAATCCCTTTACCTCAAACCTCTTAAAGAGGAGTTGTTCTACCTCGTGGTAGTAGAGCAGTTCATTCAGCCAGTTTACCAGGAGTTGTTCCAGGTCAAATGCGCGGAGTCTGACGGTCCTTTCCGCCCTCTCCTCTACCCTGGATAAGTCAGTAATGACATCAAAAAGGGCAAAGGCGGCATTACCAAAGAGTTCCTTTAAGTCCCTGCCATAGACCTCCAGGGCCAGGTCTGCCGTATGCTCCAGTACTTTGTATCGCTTTGACGCGGACTCCTTCATCGGACCCTTCGGTTCGGCTCAGGACAGGGCCTTACCAGATGAGCCAAAGACCTTCATCTTATTCCTCATAGTCTGGACCATCAATTCCCTGGCAGGACCAAGTATCTTTCTTGGGTCAAATTCCTCCGGGCTCTCCGTCAAAACCTTTCTTATGGAAGCCGTAAATGCAAGTCTCAAGTCAGTGTCAATATTTATCTTGTTTATGCCGTTCTTTATGGCCTCCCTTATGGATTCCAGGGGTATGCCCTTTGCCCCTTTTAATCTTGCACCATAAAGCTCGGCCATATCCACAATCTCCTTCTCCACGCTGGAGGCCCCGTGGAGGACCAGTGGGATATTTACTAAATCCTTTATCCTCTTTACCAGGTCAGTCCTCAACCTGGGCTCACCTCTGAATTTGTAGGCCCCGTGACTTGTGCCAATGGCCACGGCCAGGGCATCTACCCCCGTTTCCTTTACGAAACGCCCTGCGGCCTCGGGGTCTGTCAGTTGCACCTCTCCTGCCACCTCGTCCTCAATCCCTCCGAGTCTCCCTAGTTCCGCCTCCACACTTACCCCCACCGGGTGGGCCACTTCTACCACCCTCCGGGTAATCGCCATGTTTTTATTAAAGTCCAGGTGACTGCCATCAATCATCACGGAGGTAAAACCATTGCGTATGGCCTTCAGTACCACCTCCACGCTACCACCATGGTCCAGGTGAAGGACTACAGGTACTGGTTCGCCTAAGGCGGACTCGGCGGCCTTATGCACCATGGCAGATAGCAGGTCAAACCCGGCGTACTCTCCGGCCTTTTCTGTGGCCTGCAGGATTACCGGGGAGCGCTCCAGTTGGGCCGCCTGAAAGGCCGCCTGGACGGTCTCCAGATTGTTTACGTTGAAGGCTGGTACTGCATAGCCCCCTGACGATGCCTTATCCAGCAGTCCTTTCAGACTAACCAGTGCCACGCGACACCTGGCTTACGAGGGCCTCTAGTTCTCCCTCGTCAATAAAGGTCTGAAAGTCATCCAATATGGCCTCTTTCATTGTGCCGTCAAGTCTGAGCACCTGCTTCAGGCCTTCCACCATCTTCTCCTTATCCCCCAACACGGCGGAGGTCATGGCAATGTTATACCAGGCGGTGGCAAAACCGGGGTCAAGTTTCACTGTCTGGACGTAGGCTGAGAGGGCCTCTTTGTAGCGCTTTAGCTCACCCAGGACTACTCCCTTGTTGTTCCATGCCCTGGCAAACGCTGGGTCTAGCCTTAGGGCCTGTTCGTGGGCCTGAAGGGCCTCCTGTGGGCGCATGAGGTTGCCCAACGTCATACCTTTCCCGTCCCAGGCAATGGGGGAATTGGGGTTGAGTTCCAGGGCCATCTCGTATGCCTTAAGGGCGTTCTCGTGCTCTCCTTTCTCGTAATAGAACTCTGCCTGCCTCAGACGGTGACCGAAGAGGGATATCTTTTCCTCGTGCCTCTCCAGTTCCAGTTTGGCCTTCTGGCAGGCCCCCTCTATCTTTTCCAGGGCCCCTTGCAGGAGCTTCTCTATCTCTGCCTTTATTCTGTCATCCATAATTCTGAGTCCGGCCTTCTCTACCTAAGGCGGACTCGGCCGACAGCCATCGGCAACTTGGAAGCCGAGGGCCGATAACCGAATTTAGCCTCCCAATGCGCCCAGTATACCCGAAATTGTGTAAGTTTCAATTCCTGTGTTGTATATACACTATGTAAGGGGGGGATTTCTACTCCCTTACATCCTAAAAACTTGTCCTGAACCTGCCGAAGGAATAACCGAACAAGTTCCTCTGGCTTTACACTGATAGAATCCGTTATAATTTTGCCTATGGTGGCCTTTGGCAAGAACTCAACACTGAATCTGGCGGGCAATATGCAGAAGACTGGTTTCCTGGTGTCTACTGCTTACTGCTTACTGCTTACTGCCTACTGCCTGCTACCCATACCGGCCTTTGCAGGGGGACAGCCATGGGAGATGCCAAGGGAAGAATCCGCCTCGGGCGGACTGCGGTTCCGCCTGACCAACACCGTCTTTGCCCATATAAAGGATTACTACATAGATTTCCATAATCTGACAGCCACGGAGGTCCTGGGGGATACCCTCAGGGGTATAGAGGGTATGGTGCCCAACCTGAAAATAGACGTCCGCGAAAAAGAAGTCCTGGTCCAGTTGGGTGGCTCTACTAAGACCTTTGACACCGTCGGAATAAAGAACTGGCTGGTACTGCGGGAACTACTGAAAGAGATATTAACCTTCGTAGAATCTGGTGGTAGCACCACCAACAACAAGGGAAATTGTCCGTTGAGTACACCCGAGCTGGAGTACGCAGCCCTAAATGGCATCCTGAATAGTTTTGACCCCTACTCCAGGCTGTACCGTCCAGAAGACCTGGAGAGGATAAAGAACCTGGGGTCGGGAAGTTTCATGGGATTGGGAATGGAGGTAGAATTTAAGGAAGGGTTTCTAACGGTAACGTACCTTCACAGGGACTCACCTGCCCACGAGGCAGGTCTACAGCTCGGGGACAGGATAGTAGAGATAGAGGGAGAAAGCACCAGGAATATGGGTCTTACTGAGGCCCTGGGCCGTATGAGCGGCCCGCAGGGCACCAGCATCACCCTTTCGGTATGGAGGCCGACGGTATCCAACCCGCCCATCAAAAAGCAAGGCCACTCCCATCAAAGCGGCAGGGTTGCTCCCGACGAAGGCGGTCAGATACTGAGCTTCACCCTGAAGACGGAGCGTATAGAGCCAGAGCCTGCCGAGTGGGCACTCTTAGAAGGTGGCAGGGCCACTTCCGATAGTAGCGGGGACGCTTCCAATGATGGCCTGGGATACATAAAACTAAAGGGCTTTCAGGAGGGGGCCTTTTATTCCATGGTAAAGGCTATAAGAGGGCTGGAAGAGGTCGGGGGACTGAAGGGGCTGGTGCTTGACCTTAGAAATAATTGTGGGGGGGTGATGGAGGAGATAATAAACGTGGCAGACCTTTTCCTCCCGGACGGAATCACCACCATAAAGACCCGAACCGGCGAGGTACTGCCCGAGTTTGTTACCGCCCGTCCCTCCGGGAGGGTAGAGGAGGCATGTCCCATCGTGGTCTTGATGGACGGGGGGAGCGCCTCAGGTGCAGAGATATTGTCAGCCACCTTAAGGGACAATGGGCGGGCCTTGCTCGTGGGAGAGCAGACCTTTGGCAAGGCCTGCATCCAGCAGGTCTTCCGCCTCCATGGAAGGCACACCCTCAAACTAACCACCGCCAAGTATTTTACCCCCAGGGGCGAATATATAAACCTTAGGGGACTTACCCCGGACATCCTCCTTGTGCCAATAAAGGTGGGGGGGGCCGCCTCAGGCGGACCCATGTCCAGGGATAAGACTACCCTGGCCCGCAGGGTCCGTTATGCCCAGACTGGTAACAACGGTGATGACACGACACACCGTACCCCTACCGTCCTGTGCTATCTGGAAAGGGAAGAGACGGCAGGACCACCTCCGCCAGTAGAGTACGCCTCGGGTAGCAAGGCCGCCCCCATTAGTGGATTTCAAAAAGACTTCCAGATACAACTGGCCAAGAACCTCCTGAAAGCGGTCCTTTCCGACGGTAACGGGGCCTCTCTGGGGGTAGTAAAAGAGTACCAGGCCGAAGAGGATAGTAGGATTGTAAAGGCCCTGGAGTCCAGGAAGATAGACTGGTCCACGGGAGCGACTGAGGGAATGCCTGTCTCTGTTGCCAGCCTAACCATTGATAAAGAAGAGGTAGAGGCAGGAGATACCGTCACCCTCACCCTCTCTGTGGAAAATCGTGGGGAATACCCCCTTTTCAGGGTCCTGGCAGAAGGCATCTCAGGAAATCCTGCCCTTAATGGACTGGAGTTCCCCATAGGAAAGGTAGAACCAGGTAAAAAGGTCAGTCATAGCCTTAAAATAAAAGTCCCTGATGATTCACTGGACAGGCATGATGAAATAGTATTGAGGTTCACGGAGGATAATGGGTTTCCCCCCGCAGATATTGTGAACTGGGTTACTATCTGGGCCCACCCAACTCCCTTATTTGCCTACTCCTGCCAATTGCCCCGGTTCCAGACAGTTTCCGCCTTAGGCGGACCAGCAAAAAAGACCGGAAAGGAGACGGAACTCTTGCTGAAGGTGAAGAACGTAGGTCATGGGGTATCCCATCGGAATGTGGTGGTACTAAAAGGAGACGAAGAGGCGGGAGTGACGGTCCTGAAGGGGCGGCAAGAACTTGGTGTACTGAAACCTGGTGAAGAGAGGGAGGTAAAACTCGCCTTCACCTTTACGCCGCCTGGTGTGGATCCACTCCCAACCACGTCTAGACCACTAAGGCTGCTTATCACGGACCTCCTACTGGGTGCCCAGTTATCTGCCAGGTTACCCCTACAAACCCAGTCCCCCATTGGCACGGGGCAGGAAGAAAGAGGTGTGGAGGAGGTATCCGGCCTGCCGCCTTCCATAATCCTTCAAAATGCCGCCCTGCTGGCAGCGGAGGGATTCGTAGAGTTATCCTTTACGGCAAGGGACGACCGTCACCTGGAAGGGGCCTACGTGCTGGCAAATGAACGCAAGGTCTTCTTCGGTTACAACCCTGAACCAACGCCGGAGCATACCTTCACCACCAGCCTCCCCATAACCAGGGGCCCTAACCTTGTCAGGATAGTGGCCTATGATGACGAGGGACTTTCCACGGAGAAGGCATTCGTGATTACGGGAAGGTAAGGCAGTCGTCAGGATTCTGTATTCTTGATTCTATATTCCGAATCCTGTATTCTGTACCACGTCATGAAAGTCGGCATAGCAGGGGCAACGGCTTATACCAGTCTTGAGTTAATCAAGCTCCTCCTGAGGCACCCAAGGGTAGAGATTAGTTACCTGGGGGTCAGGAGGGAAGGCTCTCCCAGGATATCCGAGATATTCCCCTCCCTGAGGCGGTTGATAGAGTTGCCCTGCTCGGGGCTTGAACCTGAGGACGTCCCTAAGGGGGTGGACCTCCTCTTCGTCACCCTCCCACCAAAGGTCTCCATGAACTACGTCCCCAGGTATCTACGGAGGGGAGTGAGGGTTATTGACTTCAGTGCAGACTATCGTTTTAAGGACCCCACTGTCTATGAGAAATGGTATAAGGTCTCCCATACTGACCCGGAGGGTCTTAAGAGGGCGGTATACGGCCTGCCTGAGTTGTATCGTAAAGAGATAATAGGGGCCTCCCTGGTGAGTAACCCCGGGTGTTACCCTGTCTCCACCATCCTCCCCCTTGCCCCCTTATTAAAGAAAGGGCTAGTGGAGCCTACGGATATAATTGTGGATTCCAAGTCGGGGGTATCGGGAAGGGGGCGGGAGGCAACGGAGGCCTCCCATTATTGCGAGTGTAACGAGAATATAGAGGCTTACAGTGTTGGCACTCACCGTCATACCCCTGAGATAGAAGAGGTGCTTGCGGACAGGGTGGGGATGAGGGTAAAGGTATACTTTACGCCCCACCTTGCCCCCATGGACCGTGGGATCCTCTCCACCATATACGCCAGGCACAAGGGGAGTGCGGGAGAGGAGGCATTGAGGGTGACCTTAAAGAGCTTTTACCCGGAAGAACCATTCATCCGTATAAAAGAGGCAGGGGAGTTCCCCAGGACAAAAGAGGTTACAAATACCAACTTCTGCGACATCTCCCTGAATGTGGTAGGGGAGAGGGTCATCCTCCTCTCGGCGATAGATAACCTCATCAAAGGGGCCTCGGGGGAGGCAGTGCAAAACATGAACGTGATGTTTGGGTTTGAGGAGGCGCTGGGGCTTCTGTAGGATTCTGAAAACCCTTCAGTCATT
>JASEHG010000092.1 GCA_030018855.1 Candidatus Brocadiaceae bacterium | reverse complement strand
GGTAGTGGCAGGATTAAAGAAGGGCGGAGAGAAGACCCTGTCTGGAGAGGAGGCCTTCCGTCTTTATGATACCTACGGTTTCCCCCTGGACAGTACCGTAGACTATTGCGAATCCATGGGCCTCAAGGTAGATACCCATGGTTACGAGAAGTACATGAAGGACAGGATTAGCCTCTCCCGCAGTGCCTCCGGGCTTGTCCCGGCGGTCTTTGACGTAGGGCCCATTGCCCAACTAAAAGAGATGGTCAGGGCAACGGAATTCCTGGCCCATCAAGGGGGTGCCGTAGAAGCCCAGGTTGCAGGGATATTAAAGGACGATACCCTGGTATCCAGGGCCGCCCAGGGGGAGATGGTGCAGGTGGTACTGGACCGTACGGCCTTCTACGGGGAGGCAGGGGGGCAGGTAGGAGACACAGGGTACCTCAGAGGACAGGAGGCAGAACTTGAGGTGCTGGATACGAAGCGTGCCGAGGGCTTCTTCCTCCACCATGTGAAGGTGCTTAAAGGCACACTAAAACTAGGAATCAGGCTCCAGTGTCAGGTTGACCTGGAGAGGAGAAAGGCCATAAGCCGCAGCCATACTGCTACCCATTTACTCCACCACGTATTGAGGAAAGTGATTGGAGACCACGCCGAGCAGGCAGGCTCCCAGGTAGCCCCGGATAGGTTACGATTTGACTTCCACCACTTCCAGTCCCTCACAAAAGAAGAGATCATCAAGGTAGAGGATATGGTTAATTGGTGTATCAGGGAAGACGCCCCTGTGACAGCAGAGGAGATGCCCATAGAGGAGGCCAGGAAGAGGGGCGCCATTGCCCTCTTCGGAGAGAAGTACGGGGAGAGGGTCCGCCTGGTGGACATCGGGGGTTATAGCAAGGAGTTCTGCGGGGGAATCCACCTAGAGCGGAGTGGGGAGGTGGGTCTATTTAAGCTGGTAGGCGAGGGCTCTGCGGCGGCTGGCATCCGCCGTATAGAGGCCCTTACAGGCCCAGCCGCCCTTCAGAGGGTTAGAGAGACTGAAGGGGTGTTGGAGAGGCTATCCACCACCCTGAAAGTCCCTGAAGGGGCAGTGCTCCAGAGGGTAGAGGTACTGCTGGGGGAGATAAAGAGGCTGGAAAAAGGCACAATGGGAGACCAGTTGAGGGACTTCATGGCCGAGGGCCTACTCAAGGAGGCCAGGGAGATCAATGGGGTGAGGGTCATTGTCCAGAAACTTGAGGCCCTCAGGGTGGACGACCTGAGAAAGATTATTGACTATGTAAAAGGGATGCCCTCCATGGCGGCGGTACTGGGGACAAAGGAGGATGGACGGGCAGTAATAATCGTCTATATTGGTAAGGAGCTCGTAAAGAAAGGGCTCAACGCCTCAGAGATTGCCAGGGACGTAGCCAAGGTCATTGGTGGAGGTGGTGGAGGGAAGGCCGATATGGCCCAGGCTGGCGGTAAAGACGTTGGCAAGATAGACGAGGCCATTGAGTATTCCTTTAAACTCATAAAAGAGAAGGTGGCAAGGCAGGTATGCCCCACCTCAGGTGGATAAGTGTGGTTTGTCATTGCGAGGGCGAAGCCAGAAGCAATCTCTTTTTTTGTTGGGAGATTGCTTCGCCTTCGGCTCGCAATGACAATTCGGGGACTTACCCCTCACAATGATAGCGGGCAATGGATAGAGGATTGATAAGTGGCGCCAAAATTCTTAGCAGACCTTACCGGGATTGATGTAAATCACCCAGTTATAACCCTGGAAGAAATCAGGGCGGTGAACCCTCACCGCCACGAGATGGAGCAGCTCTCAGGGATACTGAGGTTTGACCCAGACAATAAGCTCATCATAGGCTACAAGGACGTGGGTAAGGAGGAGTTCTGGGTTCGGGGACATATCCCTGGCAGGCCCCTTATGCCGGGGATTCTCATGGTGGAGGCGGCAGCCCAACTCTGTACCTTTTATTATAAAAAGTGCATCCCTGATGACAGATTCCTGGGTTTTGGTGGGGTGGACAAGGTAAAGTTCAGGGGCACAGTCTTACCCGGGGACAAGCTAATCCTTATCGCCAGGAATATAGAACTCAGGCCCCGTCGTGCCACCTTTGAGTGTCAGGGGGTGGTGGAGGGGAGGATTGTCTTTGAAGGGGTAATCATAGGGATGGCGGTTTAGGAACTAGGGGTTAGGGGGTAGGGAGTAGGGGGCAGGGGACAGGGGGAAAAATTTATTGTAAATTGTAAATTTGAAATTTTAAATTTACAATTTCCAATTTCAAGGCCCCCACCCTAAACGAGGCTAAGAATGTCACCAATACTGTTGATAAAGAAGTCCGGGACCATTTCTTTCTGGGAAGAACTTGCAAACCTCTCGTAGTGCTGACCGTGCCTTAACATGGCGGTGGTCATTCCAAGGGCCGCGGCGGCGGCGAGTTCGTCTTCTATGCGGTCTCCCACGCACATTACCTCTTTTGGGGTAAGGTGGTATTTTTTCATGAGACGCTGGAAGCAATCTCCTTTAGCCTTACCCTCTCCATCCCTTTTCACTATCATCACCTCGTCCAGTAGTCCGCCTGAGGCGGATAGCCCCAGCTGGTTTAGTTTGGCCCCTTGTTCCTCCAGGTTCCCGGAGGTAACCAGGAATACCTTCAACCCTCGTCCTCTCAGGGCCTGCAGGGTGGGGGGGACGTTGGGGAATAGTCTAATCTGACTCAGGTCTGGAGACCTCTGGAGTACGACCTGTACCTCGTTCAGGAAGCCGTGGGGTAGACCCAAGCGGTGGGCCAGGCCCTCGTAACGCCCATATTTACGTACCTCCTCGTCCCTTTGCAAGACCCCCAGGGCCTCTTCCTCTGAACAGCCCTTATATCTGGCCACAATCCTCGCCAACTCCCGCCTCCTGTCCTTGGAAAGGGTGTTGGAACAGTCGTAAAGGGTGTCATCCAGGTCAAAGATTAGGGCCTTTATCTGCATATCTAGACCTCTGAGAAATCCCATTTATAGGGCCTATTGTAGGGGCGTATTGTCATGTCACGCCGTAGGCGGATCTGCCTCTTCGGCATGACCTGAGGCAGATTCGCCTGTGGCGAACAATACGCCCCTACCCTAGAAATTGGAAAATGCCAGGTACAGATTTCAAATTTAATCCGCCTAAGATAGACCAATCTCCAATCTACAATCTCTTATTTTTATCGGACGGGGAAGAGGGGGAGTCGGGCGTATACCCTGCATATGGCATTGGCCAGCTTATCGGGGTCGTGTCTCAAGAGGTCCTGTTTCTCCCACAGGACCCTGGGCGTCTCAAGGTCTTCTATCAGGTCAGTCTCAACTATCTTTACAAACAAATTATGGGCCTCCGGGTCAAGGCGGACCATCTTGGCCCCTTCGCGCTCGTATTTCTCCAGTACCTCTTTCTTGGGCATACAGTTGTTTACCAGGACGTAGTCAAGGACGTCCTCCCCGAGGTGGGCAATCAGTGCCCTTATATGGTCGGAGGGGGTGTAGCCGTCCGTCTGGCCAGGCTGGGTGACTATGTTACAGACGTATATCTTGGCGGCATGGGAGTTTTTGATAGCCTCTCGTAGTCCCTTTACCAGGATGTTGGGTATAACGCTTGTATACAGGCTCCCGGGGCCAAGGACGATTATGTCTGCATTAGAGACCTCCTCTAAGGCCTCAGGCAAGGGTTCTACGTTGTTAGACTTTAATAGTACCCTCTTGATGGGGGGTTTCCCTGGTTGCCGTACGTTAAATTCCCCTTCCACCATGGTGCCGTCGGCCAGTTCTGCGCATATATGGGTATCTTCCAGTGTGGAGGGGAGCACCTTACCGCTTATGGCTAGTATCTTGCTAGCCTTTTTAATGGCTAGTTCAAAACTCCCCGTCATGTCTGTTAATGCGGTCATGAGTAGATTGCCTAGACTCATCCCCTTGAGGGACCCCCTGTCAAAGCGGTACTGGAAGAGTTTGTAGAGGTCTTCCTGTTGTTCTTCCGTCTCAGAGAGGGCTACCAGGCAGTTCCTGGCGTCACCGGGAGGGAGCACGCCGTATTCTTCTCTTAACTGGCCAGAGCTCCTTCCTGAATCAGTAACGGTGACTAGGGCCGTGGGGTTTCTACTGAAGGTCTTTAGTCCCTGGAGCACCATGGGGAGACCTGTCCCTCCACCTACTGCCACTATTTTGAGCCTATCCATGAATTTGCCCATATTTATCAACTCAAGGATGGTGGGGAGGGGATATATTTTGTTTATCCTGTAGTCGGGTTTTTCACCCTCCTGTCGGGGAGGTTCCGATTTGTAGCGGCCGTGGAGCATCTGCACGGCGAACATGCCCATGTTTTTGGCCACCCGTATCTCTGCATCAATGCGGTCTCCTACTACCACAGCCTCCCCAGGCATGAGGTCATATTTCCTTAATAGTCCCCTGTAACAGTCCTCCAGGAGCAGGCCCACCTCCTGGTCGTTAATGATTATCTGGTCAAAGAAGGGGGCAATGCCCAGGAGTTCTATCTTTTTCTCCTGCCTGGTATGGACCCCAGTGGTGACCAGGAGGAGTTTGTATTTCTCCAGCCTTAATTGTCTCAGGGTAGGGATTACGTCAGGGAAGGGCTGTACATTAGAGACCTCACTGCTGTTATAGGCCTGAAGGGCGGCCTTCACCAGGCCCTGTCCCATACCATACATACGGGCAATCTCGTCAAAGACCAGGGAAGAGGGCCCAAGTTTTTCTGCCACGGTCTTCTGGAGTTCGTAAGCTACCTCTTCGCTGACAGGGAGACCCTGTCCCACCATGGCCCTGGACGCCCGGCGCCGAGAGGCCTCTGCCAGTAGACCTGTGCAGTCAAAGAGTGTATCATCCAGGTCAAAGATTACTGCCCTTATCCGCATAATCTCCTTTTCTCAGCCCGAAATTATCCCCAATTTAGAGGAAAAACATGCCAAAGTCAACCTGCATAACAAAGTTAGTAGGGGCGGGGTTACCCCGTCCCTACTGCCTGCTGCTTACCTTTGTAGGTGGTAGCTCCACCTTGTCCCCCACCTTTACGTTGTGCCTCTCAAACCATCCCTCTAGCATCTCTAAGGCGTACTTCGCCCTTTCTTTGGAGTCATGACCACTAAGACTGAGTGGCTCCATGGACTCAATCTGGGTGATTATGCCATCAGTTGACATGAAGGCAATGGAAAGGGGTATATAGGTGTTCTTCATCCAGAAGGTGAGATGCTCCTCCTCTGGGAACACAAAGAGCATGCCGTAGTCTTCAAGGAGCTGGCGCCTGTACATCAGTCCTAGACCATGTTCGCGGGGCGTACGGGCCAATTCCACTGTAATTACCTTCCCGGCAACTTTTAACCGGTAGAGCTCCTTTCCCTCCGTCGTGGACCTGGTGTAATAAAAGGCCACAACCAATAGTATGAATAGAAGACATGCAACTGCGTATGGTAATCTGCCTGAGGCGGATTTTCTCTCACTCCTGTACATTGTCTTTCAGAAGCCCCTTGCAACGTTTACAGAAGGTGTCCGATTTCCTATCCGTATCCAGAAGACTATTAGAAAAGAACATTACGCAGTGGGAGTCGGGACAGTGTCTCATGCCCCAGACGTGGCCAAGCTCATGTACGGCCTCCTTGACCGTCCTCTCCATTAATAAGGTGGTATCTGCTGGTTTTCCGTAGAATTCCTGCCTGAGGCGGCAGAGGGATATGATAGCCATGTCTTTAGTCGGGAGGGCCTCCCCAAAGACAAAATTGAGGTTAGGGACAAAGAGGTCTACCTCCGTTACCGCCAGGAGTTGGGACAGGGTTACCCTGCCCTTACTAATACGGGGTCTGGTCGTCTCCAGGCCCTGCAGTACCCTTGTGGAATTGTACTGGTTGCGCCCCTGGTCAAAGGCCGCCTTTGAGATTTCTACTGCTTCCCCCACCTCAGCGGTCACCCCTAACTTATCTCTCAGGGATTGAGCCAGTTCCTTTAGAAGACCTTTCTCTACCTTACCTACAGGTAGCAGGTACACTACCCTTGAATGTTGGGCCATGCAGGGGGTGTTAGTAGCGAGGGCCAGGAATAGAAGGGACAAGACGTCGTTGCGGGCCGTAGCCCTAAGTCCACCTAAGGTGGAGAAGGGGAAGCGGAGTAATCTCATTGCGCGCCACAGGGATTGCTTCGGGGCTTCGCCCCTCGCAATGACCTGCCTCTTGTCGTGCATTTACCCTCGGAAATGGACCTCAATTGACTGACCAGGTTATGGGCCTGACGCAGGGGTTCCGGGAGTCTGTAGCCCCTGCAACTCCTGAGGACTATCTTTATGGAAGAAGGCAGATTGATTCTGTGCCCGGGAGAGACGAAGACTGGTTTCACCCTGCTCCTGGTCCTTACTGCCGCCCCTACCCGCTTGCCTTTATAGAGGAGGTAAGAATAGGAGCCTGCCTCAACGCCCACAGGGTCGTACCCCCCCACTAGTACAGACTTGGCACAACCTACGGAGGGCCTGTCCAGCAGGAGTCCCATATGGCTGGCCAGGCCGAGGCCCCTGGGATGGGCAATACCCTGACCGTCAAATAGGAGCACATCGGGGTTGGTCTTAAGGAGACTGAACGCCTTCAGGAGGGCTGGTGCCTCTCTAAAACTAAGGAGACCAGGAATGTATGGGAAACTGGCCTTACGCACGGCACTTGCCTTATCCAGGGGTTTCATGCCCTTGAAGTCAAAGACTACTACCCCAGCGTATACCTGGTTGGTCCGCTTACTATAAGCCACGTCTGCCCCTGCTATGGTACGGGGCAAGGTGGTGCTACCGTCCGTGAGGATGAGGGATTTCCTCAGCCTATCCTGTATGTCTACAGCCTCCTGGTAGCCTACCCGCCATGGATGGAGTCTCTTAAATCTCATCCCCTGCCTGGAGCCGTAGATTGTAGGGACAGGGCTTTAGCCCTGTCTGTAATGGACAGACCTATGCCGGAATGCGGAGTGTGGAGTGCGGGTTGCAGAGTGAAAAGTGCGGGATAATTCCGCATTCCGCATTCCGAATTACGCACTCCTAAAGGGCTGTCCCTACTACTACTGTCTTTACGTCCCTCCCTGGAGGCCAGGTACCTCAAGCTCTTCATTACCTTCTTGTAAGGGAAATTCTTCCCGGGGCAGGCCGTATCGTGGACGTCCTTATGCAAGACAATAGAGGATAGGGGGATATCGTACCTTTGAGATAAGTAACTGATAATGTTTATCAAGGACTTAATCTGCCGCCTGGTGGGTCTGTCCCCATTCTCAAAGTCCCCCACAAGGCAGATACCTATACCCATGCGGTTATATCGGGGGTCGCCGGCATGGGCACCGGAGAGTTGCTTCTTCCAACGTTTACCTACCTCTATCTCACCGTCTCTGGAATCAGTCCCATTCCCGATGACGAAATGGTAGCCGAGGCCATTTTCCCATCCCCTTACCTCTCGGTGGAAGGTGTCAAAACGGGCCGCTGAGCCTTCATGGGTGGCACTGTGGTGAAGCACTATGTATCGCCAGTGGTTCTCAGGGGCCTCAGGTTTACATAGTGTTTCCAAATTGGGCACCTTTTTCTTTAGCAATATCAAGGGCAGGCCTATGGCGAGGGCAAGGACAACCAGTGCCGGAATGAGGAGGAAAAGGGGTATCTTCCATACGTAGAAGGAAGATGCAAAGCTATTCTTAGTCTTCCAGAACTGCTTCATTAAGAGGGACTATTTCTTGCCACCTGCAAAATTATATAGAGGCAGGAAAGGACTGTCAATTGGAAAAGAGGCCAGGGTTGTGTATGGGCGACCCGCCTCAAGCGGGCAGATCGCCCCTACTAAAAGGGTAAGCAATTTGTATTAGCTATAGACATAGGTAACACTATGTAAGGGGGGGAGTTCCCCCCTTACCACCCCCGAAAAAACAAGGGTTTAAAAGTTCAAGGGTTTAAGTTGT
>JASEHG010000091.1:5922-7968 GCA_030018855.1 Candidatus Brocadiaceae bacterium | reverse complement strand
TAATCCAGCACCTCCCGAATACTGGTACAGATGGCTAAAAAGTATACCTTATCGCATTCCTGAGTATCGTTCACTACCCCAAACCATCAGACGGTTAGAATGTGGTCTAATAGAAGAAGACTATCTAGTCTCATCTAGTGCCAGGTAAGCCCCTCAAATACCGTGATTTATTTCGTGCCCTACGCAAATACGGAATATATCTCAAATCTGGAGGCCGTCATCCTCACTTAGTCAAAGGCAACCCTCCGGAGGTTTCTTACCCCATTCCTTATCATGGGAAGGAAAACGATGATATTGAGGGCTGTTATGTAAGAGCAATCCGCCGTAAGTTTAAGTTAACTCCGCAAGATGGCGTTTCAGACAAAGACTTTTACGGGTAGCCATTATTCTCCTTCAGAAATTTATAGTCTCCTAGAAGGCCCTGGTATCCCATGCCAGCACCTGGCAGTAAATCATCGTCCTGGATATGCTGGAGTGTCCTAGCCACTTCTTCAGTACCGGGAGGGGTATCCGCCTCAGGCGGACTAAGAACACAGTGTACGGCGAAGGAATGCCTGAACGTGTGAGGATGGCTACGGTCTCTGTCTATACCTGCCTTACTACATGCCTCATGGACAATCTGCTCATCTTTTAGTAAAACAAGAAACGTTAGGCTCCGATTAGGAAGGATAACATGCGGGCAAAAAACTATAAGGTGGTTTGCTATCTATTCCCACTAATTTCCTTCATTGGATGTTTGGTTAGTAATCCCTATGGATATAAACCGAGAGAACCCATGATAGATACTGTGGCATTAAATCGCGAGCAATTTCAGGGGGTATTCTAATCTTAATTATACCGCCTGTTTGTGCCGTACAGGTTTAAACCCGATTGCCAATTCTGTATTGGTTGCCTTTGCAATCCGCTCCAGCGTCTTGATGGTGTAGCCAGTGTACGCACCGCTCTCCAGCTTGGATATAACCTGCTGGGTAGTACCCACACGCCTGGCCATTTCCTTCTGGGAGAGTTTCAGCCTGCGTCTGAGCTTTGCAATCTCGTAGGCTATTGCAAGGGCCTTCCGCTCCCGCTCGTAGTGCTTACGGAACTCAGGGTCTCTCATGTCTTCCTTAAGTCTGTCCTCAAAATACCTGACTTTTGTTTTCATGGTGTAATCTCTCCTGATTCAGACTGTTTGATAAAGGCCTGCATGTAATACTCTGCCCGTTCAAACTCCCCTCTTGGGATTTCCTGGGTCTTCTTAGTAAACCCACACAGTAACACGATAGAGTCCTTTTGGAAGAAGTACAGGACTCTGTACTGGTTTGTCCTGTGCGGGATTCGTAGCTCCCGTATCTTCCCCCGTAGGGTGTCTGTGTACGGCCTTTGTAGCCTATGGCCTTCCCTGGCAAGGAATTCAATAAAGGTATCAACCTTAGCCCTGGCCTTTGCGTCCAGGCCGTCCAAGAACTCATCAACGGGAGAGTCTCCACGCCGTGTTGTGTAAAAGACTATCCTGTGCAAGGGGTCTTGTCCTACAGGAGGATACATCTTATTTGATGTAAAGTCAAGTTAGGAGTTTACAGCCTCATAGAAGCCCCCTTGTGTCCTTTGTCTCAGAATGCAAAAATCCGAATCCTGATTACTCTTTCTACGGCCCTAAGGCATATAACCCATCTGCAGACCCTATGTAAAGCACTCCTTCGCTACAAATGGCTGGGGAGGAATGGATGGGCCCAGGAGTAGGAAAACTCCACTTAAGCTCCCCCCACCTCCCTATGGCATAGAGCCTCCCGTCCCAGGACCCCACGTACACGTTACCCTCGGGGTCCACCACCGGGGAGGAGGTAATGGTACTCCCCGTTTGATATTTCCAGAGGAGGGACCCTTCCTTATTTACAGCGTAGAGATTGCCGTCATTACAGCCAAAGTAAATGGTGCCATCTGTCCCTATGGCAGGGGAAGAGTCTATCCATCCGCTTAAGGCGGACACCCTTACCCTCCACTCCTCTTCACCAAGGGGACTAAGGGCGTAGAAGCTCCCGTTACTGGAGCCAACGTACACCGTAC
>JASEHG010000091.1:0-5912 GCA_030018855.1 Candidatus Brocadiaceae bacterium | reverse complement strand
CGCCTATAGCCGGCGAAGAGGTGATTGCGCCACCTGTGTTGAACTTCCATTTCAGCTCCCCCCCAGGACTGAGGGCATAGAGATAGGCATCGTTGGAACCAAAATATATAGTGCCATCGGGTGCAACGGCTGGAGGGGCTTCTATATACTTCCTGGTAGTAAAGACCCACGTTACTCCCCCCACATTATCCAGGGCGTAGAGGTTGTAGTTATCGGAGCCAATATATAACCCGCCTCCGGGATTCAGGGCTGGAGAGGAGGACACCCTCCCTGGTATCTGGGTGAGCCATTTTTGGGCGGGAGTGGCCCTGCCACTCTGATTACCCTGTGCGTCCAGGGCAAAGACCTTGCCTCCCCAGGAACAGCAGTATATGTCACCTCCTGGGGTAAGGGCGGGTGTGGAATATATCTTATCCCCTATAGAGAAACTCCACAGGAGCCTTCCCTGGGGGCTGACTGCATAGAGTTTACCGTCCAGACAACCAAAATAGACCGTACCGTCCCGGCCTATCACAGGGGAAGAGTCTATGGGCTTTAACGTCTTAAAATGCCATCTCAATACCCCTTTGGAAGGGCCTGGAAAAGGGCTAAGGCCCGTACGTCTCTGGTCGCGATGGAAGAGGGGCCAGTATCCACCTGAGGTGAGGTCCTGCCCCAAGCAAGGGAGGGGGCGTGGCAGGACCACTCCCAACAAGAGTGTCAATACTAATGCCACTATCTTGACCATGTTACTGAAGCCCTGTAATATTAAAGCTCATGGAACGAGGCGCATCTATCGTCCTGTATATAGTCCTGATTGCCCTGATTTGCATAGGATACTATGGGGGAGAAGGTTTATGCAATACTGAAGATGGCGGGAATGCTCCTAGAAAAACCCCCCGTCTAACCGTCCCCGAGAGCATTCATTCCTTTGGGCAGATGTACCGTGGGGAGAAGGTACGACATCATTTCCTACTAAAAAACGAGGGGGAGGCAGAGCTGGAGATTAGAAAGGTCAGGGCCTCCTGTGGGTGTACTGCAGCCGAACCTTCTCAGAAGGTTATCCCCCCTGGAGGGGAGGCCTATGTGGAGGTAACCTTTGATTCTAAAAATTTCGTGGGGAAAGTAACCAAGACTGTGATGGTAGACACCAACGACCCCTCAGAACCTACCCATACCCTAACCCTGGAGGCCTTCATCCTGGAGGAGGTAGTGGCTGAACCCTCCAGATTGACGCTGGGCCAGATAAGACAAGGGGAAGGCCGCAGCCTCAAAGTAGAGGTAAAATCCCCTACCGGCATGGAACTCAAGGTATCTGAGGCCCAATCCTCTTCCAGGGCCTTGGAGATTACCTCCATAGAGAGACAGGCAGGCGGTCTCTATGCCATAAAATTAGAGGTAAAAAGAGATTCTCCTGCGGGCAGGTTTGATGGAGACCTGGTAGTCCACACTAATAGCCCTAGACAGCCCATTATCACTATCCCCTTCTTCGGGGAGGTGGTCGGCGACATCTCAGTCTTTCCCCCTCGACTCTCTTTCGGACTGGTCAGGCGGGGCACAGAGGCGGTAAGACAGCTACTTATCACCTTCCACAACCCGGGGGTCAGGTTAGTCAAGGTTGAAGTGGCATCCGTCCCTTCTCCGCCTCAGGCGAAGAGGGCTCAGGAAACAGTACCACTTCCGGCCGAGGTCTTCAGCCTCCGTAGAGACCCGGAGGGGGGAGGTTTGTCCGCCTCAGGCGGAGCGAATTACCGTATGGATGTAGTCCTCAGCAAAGAGGCCCCCGTAGGCAGGTTTGAAGGGAGTCTGACTATACATACTACGAGTACATCCCAGCCTCTTATTACCGTTCCCATCTCTGCTACTATAAGAGAATGATACCCTGTATATTCCTGCTCCTCGCCCTCCTCCCTGCCTCATTACAGGCACAGGAGGTCTGCCTCCTCTTCAGTGGTGAGGAAAGGGGTTATCTGGAACCCTGTGGCTGTGCGAAGCCCCTGCTGGGTGGTATAGCCAAGAGGCAAACCTTTCTGGAATCTCTTTCTGAGCCGTGGTTATCAGTAAGCCTTGGCGACCTTGTTGGCGGGGACACCCTCGCCGCAGGCCATGTCAGGAGGCAGGATGAATTAAAGGCAGAAACCCTTATCCAGGCCCTAAAAATTATGGGTCACTCCATACATAACCTGGGGGAGATGGACCTGGACATGGGGTTGGAGGTCCTGGCCTACCTCTTTCCCCCAGGCCCTGTAACCTTACTCTCCTCTAATATACGGCTTAGTGGGTCGCATCCAGACATACCCTACACGTTAGAAATAGTCCCTTATAAAGTTTGTGATGTAGGGGCAGGTCTTGCACCTGCCCCTGTACGGGCGGGTTTGAAACCCGCCCCTTTAAGGATTGGATTCCTGGGTATCCTCTCTCCCACCCTCCTTGGGCCATCGTCCGTGGCGGAGAAGGGACGGATGCCACCCGGGGTAGAAATAATTCCCCCTGCCGAGGCCCTTCCACCTCTGATAAGGGAGTTGAAGGACAAGGCAGACGTCCTGGTCCTCCTCTCCCATGCCAGTATGGAAGAGTCCCTTAAGCTAGCCAGGGACTTCCCGGAATTTCAGTTGATAGCATCGGGACACAGGGCAGACCATCCCGTAGTAGTAAAAGAGGGCAAAACCTGGGTCTTTACCCCTGGTATCAAGGGCAAGCACCTGGTGTTGTACCTCTACAATCCTGACAAGGGCTCAGGGGTAATGGAGATTGTAACCCTGGACGAGCGACTTGAGGACTCAGCCCTCATGCTCAGCCTCCTTGATAACTACCAGGAGAGGCTCAAAGAGGAGAAACTCCTCTCCAGGGTAGAGAGATTTCCCCTCCCTGGACAGACCAGCTATGTTGGGAGTCGTGCATGTAGCCCCTGTCACCCTGCCGTATCCCAGCACTGGGGGAGTACCCCCCATGCCACTGCCTATGAGACACTGCTAAAGGCAGGGCGGGCCTCTGACCCTGAGTGTGTGGCCTGCCACGTGGTGGGCCTTAATTATACGAGTGGCTTTCAGTCCCAGGAGGTTAGCCCCGACCTTGCAGGTGTGGGTTGTGAGATATGCCATGGCCCAGGCAGTCTCCATATTGCCAACGCCCGCAGGGACAGGTCTTCAGACCTGTCCCTACAGGATGGGTATGGCAAGGTCTCCCCTGAGGATTGCAAGGGATGCCACGACCCCGAACACGGCCCTGCGTTCCAGTTTGGACCCTACTGGGAGAGGATAAGACATCCTGTAGAGACCCCTGTCCATCCAGGGGGCAGTAGGTAGTAAGCAGTTGTAACCGCAAGCTTTAGCCTGCGAGGTAGTAAGCAGTAGGCAGTAAGCAGAAGCCCAGTTGTCCGTTATCAGTTGTCAGTTTTCGGTGGCCAGTTATCAGACTGACAACCGAAGACTGGCAACACAGAACTGAGTTTGAATTCTATCTAAAACTTTGTTATCATAACGGTGTTAATGATAAAAGATACCCTCCTCAAAGAGAGTAAAGTAAGCCCTGACGCACTGGAGGCCCTGTACAGGGCCTTAGGGAAGGAAAACGTTATCACCCATATAGAGGACAGGGTCTGTTATTCTTACGACGCTACTGCTACCCTACAAAAGGCCATCCCGGACGTAATAATAAAGGCCTCCAGTACGGAGGAGGTCTCTGCCGTAATAAAGGTGGCAGATAAATTTATAATTCCCGTATATCCCTGCGGGGCACGTAGCGGGCTCTCCGGGGGCTCCGTCCCCTTGCACGGAGGCATAGTCCTGGATACTACCAGGATGGACCGTATCCTGGAGATAAATCCCAATGACCTTATGGCTACCGTGGAGCCTGGTGTGGTTACAAAGCGATTTCAGGACGAGGTGGCCAGGTACAAACTCTTTTATCCCCCGGACCCTGGCAGTGCCGAGTTCTCCACGTTAGGGGGAAACGTGGCCGAGTGCTCGGGTGGGATGGCCGGGCTTAAGTACGGGGTTACAAGGGACTACGTCCTCTCTCTGGAGGTGGTCTTGCCGGACGGCAGTGTAATAAATACCGGACGCAGGACCTTGAGGAGTGTGGCGGGCTACGACCTTACCAGGCTCTTCGTAGGCTCTGAGGGGACACTGGGCGTATTCACCAAGATTACGGTAAAACTCATCCCACTACCTGAGAGGGTGGAGACCCTGTTGGCCTACTTCAATGACCCCGAGGCGGCGGCAGATGCGGCCGACGGCATAATACTGGGCCAGGGGATAATACCAAAGACCCTTGAGTTCGTGGACGGTATCTGCATCAACTCCATCAGGGGGTACGGAGGGGCAGAGATACCTGAAAAAGCTAATGCCTTCCTTCTTATAGACGTAGACGGTGAGGCGTCTCTAGTAGAAAAGGACGTGGCGGGCGTAGAAAAGGCATGTTGGGAGCATGGGGCCTTTCAGGTTGTAGTAGCTAAGACGGCGAAAGAGAGAGAGGTCTTGTGGGCCGTCAGGAAATCCATCTCACCTGCCCTCTTCAAGGTGGCCGGGAGGAAGCTCAATGAAGACATCTGCGTCCCCAGGAGCAAGATAAAAGAGGTACTGAGAGAACTCTACTCCCTTGGGGAGAGATACTCCATCCATAGCGCCTGCTTTGGCCACATAGGCGATGGCAACGTCCACGTGAATTTCCTCTACGGGTACGGAGAGGAAGACGAAAAGAAGGTGGCGGAGATGGTGGAACAGATGCTACGAAAGGTGGTCTCCATAGGGGGGACAATAACGGGGGAGCACGGTATTGGCATTGCCAAGGCAGA
This sequence comes from Candidatus Brocadiaceae bacterium, assembly GCA_030018855.1. Lineage (GTDB taxonomy): Bacteria > Planctomycetota > Brocadiia > Brocadiales > Bathyanammoxibiaceae > 2-12-FULL-52-36. Next base: position 1,138 of record JASEHG010000091.1, on the reverse strand, counting down.
GTTCTTACCTTTAGAAGTCCCCTCTCAAGAGTTCCAGCTGATGAAGTCTCTCAAGAAGTTCTTCGACCCCAAGGGCATAATGAACCCTGGGAAGATATTTATCTCTTGATGTAGGATTCTGCATACTGCCTGCTCCTTACTGCCTACTGTGTAGATGGGGGTAATTCTATCCTGAGTATATCTGCGATGGGGATGGGATAAAGGGTAACGACCTCTTCGCCGAGGCCAGGACGGTCCTGGTCTCCCCTGATGGACCCTTCCAGATATCTTTCCACCGCAGACCTGGTTAATTTCTTCCACCAGGAGGTCTTCGGCCAATGGTTTTTGCATAGGAGGCTCTTCCCTTTCAAGGCCCTTTTAAGCTCCTTTTTGTCCTCCAGTAAAGGTGAGATATCCTGGAACTTTGAGAGGTCAGTGCGTACGTATACTACTATCCCCGGCGGGCTGAGGTGGAGGTCACACGTCCCCCGGCAGGAATAACGCATCCGGTTTATGGCTAACTCTGCCAGGTTTGTATCCTCGCATTGTCCTGCCCTCTCCCCGAAGGTCTCACAGAGCCACTGCAGGGCTTCCAACCTCCTTGTCTTTTTTCTGGCAAGATAGAGGGCATGGTAATAATTAAAGGTCAGCTTCAAAGGCCCTGGCTTTTCCCCATGCTCTAGGAGGATTATTTCTGCCTGTTCAGCCGTCCTCTTATCTCCTAGCTTTTGGGCCGAGGAGAGGACGTGCCGGGCAATGGCCATGAGGTTATCCTCTTCTTCCATTCCGGGGGCTAGTCCATGTTCCTCAATCTTATGTAACAGATTGGAACTGGTGCCATAAAAGAGGACGGGGGGGTGGGGGTTCTCCTCCCAGGTTGTAAGCCAACTGTATTCGGGGTCAAAGGTATCAGGCATAATTGATAGCGTTTAAATAATGACTGTTGTTATGGAGTATATGGACGTGGATAAATTTTTAGCTTTAATCTTTTCTTGTTTCGCTGAGATGCAAGGGGGTCTTGTCCCCGGAGCCAGGGGCCAGGGGTCAGAGGTCAAAGGCCAGCAATCTTTTTCCCTAACCCCTGGTCCCTAGCCCCTGTCCCCTATAGAGGCTACTTCCCCAGCCTTTCCTGCACTATCCTCAGGAGTGTCTCTTTGGA
>JASEHG010000090.1 GCA_030018855.1 Candidatus Brocadiaceae bacterium | reverse complement strand
AATTTAATCCGCCTCAGGCGGACCAATTTACATTTTACAATTCTGTCTGCCCTAAACGGTGAGTAGGGAGTAGTAAGAAATAGAGAATACAGTAGTCAAAATTTAAAATACTAATCCGCCTGAGGCGGACTAAAGTCTATAGTTCATCACCTACTTGTCCTGTGCGGTTACATTGCTATAATTTGGGGACATGCGTATCATCGGAGGTCTGGCAAGGGGTAGACAACTCTTCTGCCCCAGAGGTCTTGAAGTAAGGCCCACCCAGGATAAGATAAGAGAGGCTGTCTTTAACATCCTGGCTAACGTGGTGGAAGAAAGTATTGTACTAGACCTCTTTGCAGGCACTGGGGCACTGGGCATTGAGGCCCTGAGCCGGGGGGCCAGACAGTGTGTGTTTGTTGAAAGAGACGCCAGGGCCGTACAGGCCCTAAGAAAAAATCTTGAGTTAACGGGATTTGCTACCAGAGGCACTATACTCAAGAGAGATGTCTTTAAGTGCCTTCCTGGACTCCAAGAAAAGGGGATGCGGTTTGGACTGGTCTTTATTGACCCCCCCTATGCACTGTGGGAGAGACCGAGAGAGAGACAGAGGCTTTTTGACCTGGTGTCTACCCGGGGTGAGTCCCCCCTGCGGCCAGGGGGGATACTAGAACCCCATGCCATCGTAGTGCTGGAATACGGAACCCATGGAGTTGAACTGCCGGAGACCTGGGGAGGACTCCACCTCTTTGACCAAAGAATTTATGATGACACCGCGCTGGCCTTCTTTAGACTATAGACTTTAGACCTTAGACTAATCTATAATGAATCAAATGTCTGTAGTCTAAAGTCTAATGTCTAAAATGTCCACCGCCCCTAAGAAACTCCGTCTCCAGTCCCCAGCCAAGATTAACCTCTTTTTAGAAATCCTGGGCAAGAGGGCGGACGGGTATCATGAGATTGAGACCGTTATGCAGGAGATAGACCTGGCGGACACACTGGAAATAGAAGAAAGCGGTAGTACCACTGGCGACAAAGGCATAGAACTCCACTGCACTGATACAGAAATCCCCTGCAACGAAGACAACCTGGTATGGAAGGCCGCAAGACTTTTCCAGGAAGAACTCGGAACCACCAGGGGCCTAAAAATACGCCTGGAGAAGAGTATCCCCGTGGGGGCCGGGCTTGGTGGGGGGAGTTCAGACGCCGCTACGGTATTAAAGGGGTTAGACGCCTTGTGGCGGACGGGTATTGGGAGGGAAAGGCTTATGGAAATGGCCGCAAGGCTGGGCTCAGATGTCCCCTTCTTCATCCAGGGCGGGACCGCCCTTTGTAGCGGAAGGGGAGAAAAGGTCGGTCCACCTCTAACGGTGAGAAAGGACTTCTATTATACCCTCCTCTACCCCGACATAAAGATTCCTACCGCCACCATTTACCGGAACCTGAAAATAGACTTGACAAAGGACAGGAAAGATGCTAGCCTCCTTCTCACTGCCCTTAAGTCTGGAAGTCCTAAGTCTTTGGGGCAGTTGCTCTTTAATAGATTAGAGGCAGTGGCCTTTGGCCTGTATCCGAGGCTTCAAGAGATAAAAACCCTGCTTGAAAGTTACCGCCCCTGTGGGGTATTGCTCTCAGGGAGTGGTTCTTGCATATACAGTCTTTTCAATACTAGAAGGGAGGCTGAAGAGACTAGACGAGAGCTTAAAAGGAAGGGGTTTGACAAGGTATACGTTGCTCGCCCACACTCTTAGAAGAGGTGGAGACCTGGACATTTTCCCATCAGCCTCGTAGGGGCGTATTGTCCGCCAGAGGCGGATCTGCCTGAGGCATGACAATACGCCCACCACTAAAAAGGGGGTTCTACCGTGGAGATTACAGAAGTCAGAGTGAAGCTCACCGGACCCAACAAGAATCGCCTGCAGGCCTTTTGTAGTATTACTATTGATAATGATTTCGTAGTGAGGGACCTAAAGATAATTGAGGGCCAGAATGGGGCCTTTGTGGCCATGCCCAGCCGAAAGTTGGCAGATAGGTGTCCCAAGTGCCGGGGAAAGAATCACCTTCGGGCCCAGTATTGTAATGACTGTGGAGCAAGGCTTGCTGAAAAGCGGTTTCTGGTCTCTGGTGCAAAGGTAAGACTTTACGCCGACACTGCACATCCAATTAACACCAAATGCCGCGAGCTTATCCAGCATAAGGTGCTAACTGCCTTTAAGGAAGAGTTAGAGAAATCTACTCAACCAGGCTATAAACCCCCTAAAATGGAGTATCTGGAAGACATTGAATATTATGAATCGGAGTATCCTGAAGAGAATAGGGAAGGACGTCTTGGAGAAGGCCTCCTACCCTGACCCCGTACCAATAAGGTTCGGGGTTAACCCGTTACCTACCCCACTATCTCGTGTAGTAGTAGCCTAGGGATTAGGGGCCGGGGACTAGGGACTGACCCCTAATCTTTGGCCCCTGATCCCTGTTTCTAGTCCTGCAATTTGCTTTTCCTTTTTGTATAATACCCTTTGTTCAAATCTCCGCCCCTGGCGGAATGAGTAGTACATAGATAGTAGGGACAGGGCTTTAGCCCTGTCCAAGAAAGGAGGAGCAGACCTGGAGGTCTGTCCCCACGTCTATGGCAAAAACAGGTGCACAAATCCTAGTAGACATGCTGATTAAGAAAGGGGTGGAGTACGTCTTTGGCATCCCTGGGGGTGCGGTACTGCCGCTCTTTGATACCCTCTACGACTCCCCCATAAAGTTCATCCTTACCAGGCACGAACAGGGGGCAGGACATGCAGCCGATGGTTATGCCAGGGCCACTGGGAAGGTGGGCGTCTGCCTGGTCACCTCCGGCCCAGGGGCTACCAACCTTACTACTGCCATTGCCACCGCCTTTATGGATTCTACCCCCCTGGTGGCCATTACAGGCCAGGTGAAACGCAGATTCATTGGAAGCGATGCCTTCCAGGAGGCCGATATCACAGGCATCACCCGTCCCATTACCAAACATAATTACCTCATCAAAGACATCAGAGACCTCCCCGGGGCAGTTAACGAGGCATTTCACATCGCCAGTACCGGCAGGTGCGGCCCAGTGGTGATAGACCTGCCCGTGGACATCACCACGGAGACCTGGGATGGTGCAATCCCGGAAGAGGTGAATCTGCCAGGCTACAAACCACGTTATCAGGGTAACCCGAGACAGATACGCCTTGCCGCAGAGGCCATCAACCACTCCAAAAGACCAGTGGTCTACACTGGTGGTGGCATCATCCACTCGGGCTGTCACAAAGAACTACTGGAGATGGCAGAAAGAGGCAACTTCCCCGTTACCACCACACTCATGGGTTTGGGAGGTTTTCCGGAAGACCACGAACTCTCGCTGGGCATGTTGGGTATGCACGGTACCCTATACGCCAACCATGCCGTTACGGAATGCGACCTGCTTATCGCCATCGGGGCCAGATTTGACGACAGGATCACTGGCAAGCTGGATGAGTTCGCCCCACATGCAAAGATTATTCACATAGACATAGACCCGGCCTCCATCAGCAAGAATATCAAGGTAGACGTCCCCGTGGTGGGTGACGCCAAGAACACACTGGCGGAGCTCCTCCCCCTGATACAGCCCGCGGAGAGGAGAGAGTGGCTAGAAAAGATAAAGGAATGGAAGGAAAAATACCCCCTTTCCTACGACAACTCCGGTGTGCTGCCTAAACCCCAATACATCATTGAGCAGATATGGGAGGTTACCAAGGGTGACGCCGTCATCACCACGGAGGTGGGACAGCACCAGATGTGGACTGCCCAGTATTACACCTTTACCAGGCCGCGCACCCTGATATCCTCAGGAGGGCTTGGCACTATGGGCTTCGGTTTCCCTGCCGCCATAGGCGCGCAGTTGGGTTGCCCTGATAAAACCGTGATAGACATTGCAGGAGACGGCAGCTTCCAGATGAACATCCAGGAACTAGCCACAGTGGTCCACCACAAGCTCCCCGTGAAGGTAGCCATCATGAATAACGGCTATCTGGGGATGGTCCGCCAGTGGCAGGAACTCTTTTACAAGAAAAGGTACTCCCAGACCCATCTGGAGGATAACCCCGACTTTGTCAAGGTGGCCGAGGCCTATGGGGCTAAGGGTTTCCGTGTGGAACGCAAGGAGGAGGTAAGGCCAGTGCTTGAGAAGGCCATGGCCATAAAAGGTCCAGTGGTGATTGACTTCAGGATTGGGGAGGAAGAAAACGTCTTCCCCATGATACCAGCAGGCAAGACCGTCAAGGATGCCATCAGGGAAGGCACTTTTGGAGGCATGGCATAGGAAGGCAACAGGTAACAGGAGACAGGTAACAGGTAAGAATCTTTTTCCCTGTAACCTTGAAAGACATGAGACACGTCATCACAGCCCTAGTAGAGAACAAGGTCGGCGTCCTGGCCAGGATTGTGGGCCTATTTACCAGCAGGGGATTCAATATTGATAGCCTCACGGTAGGTGAGACGGAAAACCCCGAACTCTCCAGGCTCACCGTAGTGGTCAAGGGAGACGATGCCACCATAGAACAGGTCCGCAAGCAATTGGGGAAGGTCATTGACGTTATCAAGGTCATAGACCTTACAGATACGCCCTACGTGGAGAGGGACTTGTTGCTGGTAAAGGTCAACGTCCCCCCAGGAAAGAGGGGAGAGATACTGGAGATAGTGGACGTCTTCCGTGGAAAGATAATAGACGTGGGACAGAAGGACTTGATTATAGAGTTGTCGGGAACCGAGGACAAGCTGGAGGCCATGATTAAGCTCCTCCACACCTACGGCATCAAGGAGATGGCCCGCACAGGCCAGATTGCAATGGCAAGGGGAAGCAAATAATAGGGGTTAGGGAGTAGGGAGTAGGGGGTAGGGGAAAGACCTCTAACTTCTAAACGAACGGACATCAAAGGAGCAACCAGGTAATGGCAAAAATGTACTACGATAAAAACGCAAACCTCAAATACCTGAAGGGCAAAAAGCTCTCAGTCATAGGCTACGGCAGTCAGGGCAGGGCCCAGGCCCAGAACGCAAGGGATAGCGGGGTGGAGGTACTCATCGGCCTCCGGCCCGAAGGGGCCAGCTTTACCCAGGCCAAAAAGGACGGTTTTAAGGTCCTCAATATCCCGGAGGCATCCCAGGAAGGGAGCATTATCCACATACTCCTCCCAGACGAGATACAGCCCTGTATATACAACGACCAGATAAGACCCCATCTCAAAAAGGGAAAGACCCTGGGCTTCTCCCACGGTTTCAACATACACTACCACCAGATTGTCCCCACCCCAGATGTAGACGTCATTATGGTCGCCCCCAAGGGCCCTGGGAGATTGGTGAGGACGGAATACCAGAAAGGCGGGGGCGTACCGTGCCTCCTGGCCGTCTACCAGGACGTATCAGGCAAGGCCAAGGACGTGGCCCTTGCCTATGCCAGGGCCATCGGCGGTACAAGGGCAGGGGTCATTGAGACCACCTTCGCAGAAGAGACGGAGACTGACCTCTTTGGTGAGCAGACAGTCCTGTGCGGCGGCGTCAGTGCCCTGGTCAAGGCAGGTTTTGAGACACTGGTGGAGGCGGGCTACCAGCCCGAACTGGCCTATTTTGAGTGCTTCCACGAACTCAAACTCATCGTAGACCTCTTCTACGAGGGCGGTCTAGCCCACATGCGCAAATCCATAAGCAACACCGCCGAGTTTGGCGACCTGACCAGAGGCCCAAGGATAGTCAATGAAGAGACCAAAAAGGAGATGAAAAAGATCCTCTCTGAAATCCAGACCGGTCAGTTCGCCAAGGAATGGGTACTGGAGAACAAGGCCGGGGCCCCCTCCTTTGAGGCCCTCCGCGCCAGGGAGAAAGACCTGCTCATTGAGAAGGTGGGCAAGGAACTCCGCCAGAAGATGGGCTGGATTGAGGCCAAGTAGCAGGGAGTAGGGAGTAGGGGGTAGGGAGTAGTAAATAGTAAGGTTTTATTTTGCTACCCCCTACCCCCTGACCCCTAGCTTGGGGGTGGATATTTTAGTAAAATAAGTTTTATGAAAAAGATAATCGTATTTGACACCACCCTCAGAGACGGGGAGCAATCTGCCGGGGTAAGCCTCAACATACACGAAAAACTCCAGGTAGCCCATCAACTGGCCCGTCTGGGGGTGGACGTCATTGAGGCAGGCTTCCCAGTTGCCTCCCAGGGGGACTTTGATGCGGTAAAGGCCGTTGCGAAAGAGATACGGGGCGTTACCGTGGCCGGGCTGGCCAGGGCACTGGAGAAGGACATTAAGCGGGCGGCAGAGGCCCTCAAGCCTGCCGAGAGACCCCGCATACACGTCTTCCTCGCTACCTCCGAGATACACCGCCAGCATAAGCTCAAAAAGGCAAAGGAGGAGATACTCCGTCAGGCCAGGGAGTCAGTGGCCCTTGCCAGGAGCCTCGTTCAGGACGTGGAGTTTTCCCCCGAAGACGCCTCCAGGACGGAGCCAGCCTTCCTGAAGGAGGTAGTAGAGGCCGTCATAGAGGCTGGCGCCACTACCGTGAACATACCTGACACCGTGGGCTATGCAGTTCCTGAGGAGTATGCCTCCCTCATCAGTTACCTCAAAAAAGAGGTAAAAAACATAGCTAAGGCCCGTCTCAGCGTCCACTGCCATAACGACCTGGGTCTCGCCACCGCCAACAGCCTTGCCGCCATCAGGGCCGGGGCCGACCAGGTGGAGTGTACCATCAACGGCATTGGGGAGAGGGCAGGTAACGCCGCATTGGAAGAGGTGGTCATGGCCCTCCACACCCGCCGGGATTCTTTTGATTTCACCACCGGTATCCACACCAAGGAGATTATCCATACCAGTCGCCTGGTCTCGGGCCTGACGGGCCTGAGGGTACAACGCAACAAGGCCATCGTGGGGGAGAACGCCTTCGCCCACTCCTCAGGCGTCCATCAGGACGGCGTCATTAAAGAGAGGACTACCTACGAGATAATGAAACCCGAGGATATTGGCCTCACCAGGACTAGATTGCCGCTAGGGAAGCTATCGGGCAGGAGGGCCTTCATAGAGAAGCTCAAGGAACTGGGCTACGGCCATCTGACGGAGAAGGAGATAGGAGAGGCCTTCACCGAATTTAAGGCCCTTGGGGACAAGAAAAAACTCATCTATGACGAGGACATTGAGGCCATAGTGGTGAATATACTGGAGGAGGCCCCCCCTATTTACAGGCTGGATAGCCTGAGGATAGACTGCGGCCCCGGCACTACGCCCCTGGCCGAGGTGCGTCTCCGCACCAGGGATGACAAGATAGTGGAGAATGCCACCATCGGGGACGGCCCAATTGACGCCCTCTTTAAGGCCATTGACCTGGTAACCGGGATTCCTGGTAAGCTCCAGGACTATAACGTAAGGGCCATTACCAGTGGCAAGGACGCCCTGGGCGAGGTGAGCGTAGAGGTGGACGTGGAGGGCAAATCCTACAGGGGCCGGGCCATCAGCGTGGACATCATTGAGGCCAGCGCCCGTGCCTACCTGAATGTCATCAATAGAATAGCCCAGAAGGGCATTGGGACCTCCAAAGACTAGTTTCCCCTCTAACACCTCCCCGGCCCTCCTTGATAGGAGGGAGAGGGGTTAGGGGTGTGTGTTCCCCTCTAGCAAGAGGGGGCAGGGGTGTGTGTTTGTTCCCCTCTAATAAGAGGGGTTAGGGGTGTGTACACCTCCCTACCCTCCTTCTTAGGAGGGATTAATAAAATGAAAATAACCTACAATCCCAAACTCAAAGAACTCGCAAGAAACTTAAGAAATAACAGCACCAAGTCTGAAATAAAGTTGTGGGGTTATCTGAAGGGCAGACAGATGATGGGCTATGACTTCCACAGGCAGAAACCAATAGAAGATTTTATAGTAGATTTCTTCTGTAATAAGTCAAAGTTAGTTATAGAATTAGACGGTTATACACACGGCTTTGAAAACGTGGTTGAAAAGGACAAATTA
>JASEHG010000008.1 GCA_030018855.1 Candidatus Brocadiaceae bacterium | reverse complement strand
ACTCCCTACTCCCTACCCCCTACCCCCTAGCCCCCGCCCCCTGGTCCCTGATTTTGGGCTTGACCGTCCAGTAGGAGTTTGCTATCTTACTGCCGCCTCACTCAGGGCAGGCTTGGATGGACAGATTTTCATTTTATAGGAGTGATTTATGTTGAGTCTTGGCATTGATATTGGGTCTTTATCAACAGACGTAGTGTTGCTGAACGATAAAAGGGAGATTGTGGCCTCTGAGGTAATAGCCACGGGGGCCAGTAGTAAGAAGGCTGCTGACAAGGCCTTTAAGAAGGTACTGGAGGTCGCCAGGCTTTCAGAGAAGGATATTGACTACGTGGTGGCCACTGGTTACGGCCGCATCAGGGTGCCCTTCGCCCAGGAGGTAGTAACCGAGATAACCTGTCATGCCAAAGGGGCACATTACTTCTTCCCCAAGGTAAGGACTGTGATAGACATAGGCGGTCAGGACAGCAAGGTCATAAAGGTTGACCAGGGTGGCAACGTAATGGACTTTGTAATGAACGACAAGTGCGCCGCCGGCACCGGTCGGTTCCTGGAGGTGATGGCCAGGACCCTTGAGATAGAGCTGGAGGAGATGGGGACACTCTCTCTCCAGGGAGGCGATAAGCTCTCCATAAGCAGTCTCTGCACGGTCTTCGCAGAGTCGGAGGTAGTCTCCCTCATAGGGGCAGACCACAAGAGGGAGGACATCTGCCGCGCCCTCCATATAGCAATAGCCAAGAGGATTGCCGCCCAGGCCCGCCGTGTGGGTGTAGAGGAACAGGTGGTAATGAGCGGAGGGGTAGCCAAGAACGTGGGCATGGTCAAGGAACTAGAAAGGCTGTTGAGTACGAGGCTCAGGATGTCCCCAGACCCCCAGATTGTCGGGGCAGTAGGGGCCGCCCTTATTGGGCTAGAAATCGCGGGCAAAAGAAACAGCCCCTCAGTCCAGGCGAAATCCACCGTTGAAGAGAGGCCCGTGGAAGAGATTAAGGCCGATGCCTCGCTAGAGGAGAGCGATCTCCCCAGGATGGGTTACCTGTGCACCTATACCCCGATAGAGGTCATCCGGGCGGCGGGGTTCCATCCCGTCAGGATAACCGGGGCAAAGAAGGCCGAAGGACTGGCCGAAGAGCACCTCTGCACCAATATCTGCCCTTACATAAAAGCCTCCATGGAGGAGAAACTCTCAGGCAGTCTGGAAGGGCTTGAAGGGATAGTGTTCATGAACTCCTGTGACGGGATGCGCAGGCTATACGACGCCTGGAAGCGTCTAGACGGAGACAAGAAATTCAATTACATCCTGGACCTGCCCAAGACTAACGATGCAGCCGCCGTGAACTACTTCAGTCTCCTGATAAAGAACTTCAAGGAGAGGTTAGAGAAATACTGCAACCGCAAGATTACCCAGGAAGAGCTCCACAGGAGCATCGCCCTCTATAATAAGGTCAGGGGGAAGGCCAAACTCTTCTTACAGAAACAATGGAACGGATACCTGAGCCACTCGGGGTACGAGGTATTCTCCCTCATGAAGAGGGGAATCAATGCCGTCCCTGAGAAGTTCCACGATTATATTACCCTCCTGATGAAAGATGATAGAGGAGACCCGGCGGGTCGCCCATGCACAGAGGAGACCAAGGCACTGCCAAGACTCCTTATATGGGGAGGCATCCTGGAGAATGAGGAGATAATAAAGACTATAGAAGAGGCGGGGGCCAGGGTAGTGGCGGACGACCTCTGTAGTGGTTCCAGATTCTACGACGCCCTGGTAGAGGTACAGGACGACCCCTTTTTGGCTCTGGCAGGCCGGTACCTTGGGAAGTCACCCTGCTCACGCATGGCCAACGTGTTTGACAGGATAAACAGAATCCTGTCCATAATAGAAAAACGCTCCATACATGGGGCCATTTACCACACCCTGAAGTTTTGTGACCACTCCCTGTACGACTACCCCCTCTTTAAGAAGGAATTTGAGAAGAGGAACATCCCCCTGTTGCATCTCACCTGTGATTACACCCCCGGCGCCCACGGCCAGATACGCACCCGTGTAGAGGCCTTCCTGGAGCAGTTGCAGAACGTGAGGATAAATGCCCAATCGCAGTCGTGACTGGCTGAATCAGGCATTAAGAGACCTTGCACATGCAGAGGATAGTCTTCGCGCTGGGCGTCACGAGTGGGCATGCTTTGCGGCCCAACAAGCCGCAGAAAAGGCTGTTAAGGCCCTCCATCTCAGTCTGGGTCAGGAGGCCTGGGGGCACGTTGTTGCAAGGCTTCTGCAGGAACTTCCGAAGACCGTCTCCGTTCCCAAGACATTAATAGAGAAAGGTCGTGTCCTTGATAACTTTTACGTACCGACCCGCTATCCCAACAGCCATCCGGAAGGGGCACCTTTTGAACACTATGGAGAACTGCAAAGTAAGGAGGCACTAAATTATGCCCGTGAGATTATTGAGTTCGTCCGTTCTCAGGTGGCCTGATGTCCAGACGGTCAAACGGGCAGTGGGCCAGTGGGTTGACAAGGTCGTAAAGACCCGAAGAGATATACTAAGTATCGGCTATTTTGGCTCCTATGCCCGGGGGGACTGGGGCGTAGGGAGCGACCTTGACTTAATAATTATCGTTAAGGACTCACAACACCCCTTCATGCGGCGGGCCTCGGAATGGGACATAACCGAGTTACCTGTCCCTGCGGACGTACTGGTTTACACAGAGGAGGAATGGCAGAACCTTTTGCGACAGGGACAATTTTCCAAAAGGATTATGCAGGAAATTGTCTGGGTTTATACCAGCCCGTCCTGGAGTTTCTTGCCACCCGTGTAGAGGCCTTCCTGGGGCAGTTGCAGAATAGCAGAAAATAAAGACCTAAGGCAGAATCCAGGCGTCAGCATTACTGTCCGCCTGGCACCCCATTAACTTGCATACCCTGACCCCTTGCACCCGCCACACCAATCGTAAGTACCGGGCCTTGTAGGATTTTGATCACTCCATTTCCCACTTCCTCCACATCGCCGGCATCTTGTTGATGGCATAACGTCTCCTCCTTTCAGCACTACCTGTTTGGCAGTGTGTAACGTTCCGAGAGGTAAGTTGCAGAGGTCTCATTCTGCATCCTTCATTCCGCATCACTTCACCGCCCCCTTTATCCTTTTCACGCCGTTTTCCACGGATGCTACCACTGCCCTAGTACTGATAGTAGCCCCAGTAATGGCCTGAATCTTAGCGGGGTCGGCCTCTCTGACTACCGTTAGTTGATTAAGGGCCTTGTCTCTGAACTGTTCCTGGAACCAGGGGGTCAATGGTTCGGCCGCGGCGGGAGCCCCGCCACCCATAAAGAGTTTCCAGAGGGTCTTGGTAGTAGCTATCTCCATGACCCTGGTGCCAAGGCCCGGGGTCTCTCCCTGAGCCAGGACCTTGACGGCCAGGACTTTTTGCATGTCAGGAGACAGGCCCACCATGGTCTTTATGGTGCTGGAGTAGCCCTGGGCCTGACCGAGGGCGGCGTAACCTATAACCTTCTGGTCCTTGTCTAACCCCTTGTAGACCTTCTCCTCGGGGGCCGCACCGGGGGGCGTAACCTCCTGGGGCTGTCCCTCCAGCCCTGGCAGGACGGTCAGCAGGGCCTCCATCCGCCTGGCCTCTTCCTTCTGTCTTATCTTCTCCTTCGTGGTTACATAGGTGGCCCCCACGCCTACCGCCGTAATCATGGAAATGATTCCGAGTACTACCGTGTACTGTAGTTTCTTTCCCATTTTATTTCTTTCCGCCTGAGGCGGACCCCAGTAGTGTTGGTTGAGTGAATCTGTCAATGAGGGGAGTAGCCGTGTTCATGAGGAGGATGGAGTAACAAACCCCCTCAGGGTAGGCCGCATAAAATCTTATCAGGGTAGTCAGCACCCCACAGCCTATGCCGAAGATGAGGAGTCCCCTCCTGGTCAGGGGGGAGGTGACCATGTCCGTGGCCATGAAGAAGGCCCCCAGCATAAGCCCCCCTGCCAGCACATGGTAGATTGGGTCATTGGCCCAGGGGGCCTCTATCCGTGCAGGCAGGAGCTTTGCCAGGACAAAGACGGTCCCTATGTATCCCACGGGCACCCGCCAATCCACGTACCCTCTGTAGATTAGATATGCCCCGCCCAACATCAGGGCGATGACAGAGGTCTCCCCGATACAGCCTGGAACCCTTCCTGTCAAGAGGTCCACGTAGCTATAGGTCTTGCCGCCAAATTCCTTGAATAAGGGGCTGGCCTGTGTGATGGCGTCCACGCCGGTAATGTTTGACAGGACGCTGCCACTCTCTTTTATGATTCGCCAGTCGGAGTTGATGGGGGCCGGATAGGCCACCTGGAGGAAGGCCCTGGCTGCCAGGGCTGGGTTCCAGATGTTGTTACCCAGGCCGCCGAAGGCGTGTTTTACTATGCCAATGGCAAATATGGCCCCTACCACTGGTATGTACCAGGGCACACCGGGGGGTAGTACATAGGCCAGGAGAATCCCAGTAATTACGGCGCTACCGTCCTTAACGGAAACTGGCTGGCCGAGGAGATATTTTTGTATGACCGCCTCCGTCAAGACGGCGGCCAGCACGCTCAAGACGACGATGAAGAAGGCATAATAACCAAAAAAATACACACCCACCAGGCCCGCAGGTAACAGGGCACCCACTACCGTCCACATCACCCTGGGTATATCCTCCGGGCCCCTAATATGAGGAGAGGTGGTAACTAGCAACTCCCCTGTCGGAAGTCCGCCTGAGGCGGGTGCCACCACCTTTTCTTGGGCATTGGACATAAAAATGCTCTCCTTTTATTTAAGTAAACAGCAAACAGTAGACAGAAAATAAAGATTGAAGGATTTAAAGATTTATAGATTTAAATCTTAAAATCTAAAATCCTGAAATCTGTACTCCACAGTTTATTAGGGATGGTTTCCCCTGTCTACTGTCTACTCCTATTTGACTGGGGCAGGAGCGGCCGCCTGGGCCTTTTGTGCCTCTTTGGCCTTCTGGGCCTCCTGGGCCCTGGCCCTCTGCCTCCCAAGCTCATACTTGGCAGTCTTTATCAGATGCACAATCGGCCTGCGGGAGGTACAGACGTAGGTACAGCACCCGCACTCCTTGCACTCCATGAGGTTGAACTCCATGGCCTGCTGGAAGTGCTCGGATTCGCAGAGGATGCTCAGATAACTTGGGTTCAACCCATAAGGACAGGCCTCAATGCACTTACCGCATCGGATGCAGGCGTGGGACTGCCACTCCCCTGCCTTGCTCATTACCAGTATTCCACCCGTACCTTTGATGGTAACGGCGTCGGTAATGGCGGGTTGGGCAATACCCATCATGGGCCCACCGTAGACGACCTTATTGGCCTCTGCCTTGAGGCCGGAGGCCTTAATGAGTGGCTCAATGGGAGAACCTACCCTCACCAGCAAGTTAGCGGGCCTTTCCACACCGTCCCCGGTTATGGAGACCACCCTCTGGATGAGGGGCCTCTTGTGCTTCACCGCCTCATAGATGGCGTAGGTAGTGCTGACGTTATGGACCACCGCCCCTGCCTCTATGGGTAGCTGTGTGGGCTTAAACTCCCGGCCCAGGATGGCCTTTACGAGTTGGTGCTCGGCACCCTGGGGGTACTTTACCTCCAGGAGTTCTACCTTTATGTGGGCGTCATGCCCCACGAGGGCCCTTACCCTCTCGTAGGCATCCATCTTGTTGGCCTCTATGCCAACGTAGCCATTTTTGCAGCCGAGGCACTTCATGACTATCCTCAGCCCCTCTATAACCTCCCTGGTCTTTTCCATGAGGAGGCGGTAATCGCAGGTAAGATAGGGTTCACACTCGGCACCGTTGAGGATTACGGCGTCCACCGTCTTATCCTTGGGAGGGCTTAGCTTCACGTGTGTGGGAAAGGTGGCGCCACCAAGACCCACCATCCCTGCCTCCCTGATTAAATTCCTTATGCCATCGGGGGTCATAGCCTCCGCGTCCTGCGGCTCATCAAGTCCCGGGGCCCACACGTCCTCCCCTTCCCTCTGGATGACCACCACCTGGGTCCTGGCACCGCTGATGGGGTGGGGCTTGAACGTGATGTCCGTTACCTTGCCCGCTATTGAGGCATGGACGTTGGCAGAGATAAGACCTGGTGCCTCACCGACCTTCTGCCCCTTCTTCACCACGTCGCCTTTAGCCACCACTACCTTGGCTGGTGCCCCAATATGCTGACTCATGTATAGATAGGCCACCTCTGGTAATGGGAACTGGACTATCTCTATATCTTTAGAAAGGGATTTTCCATCAAAGGGGGGATGTATCCCTCCCTGGAAGCTCTTAAGTCCTTTCATTCCTGTAGTCATAAGCCATCTCCTGTCCTATTTATTAATCGCCTTGTGAATCTGGCGTATCGCCTGTTTTAGCCTCAGTTCATTCTCTACCAGGGCAAAACGCAAAAACCCTTCTCCCTCCTGGCCAAAGGCCAACCCCGGGGACACCGAGACCTTGGCCTCGTTAAGGAGCATGAGGCTGAACTCCATTGAACCCATGGAACGGTACTTTTCGTGGATGGGTGCCCAGACGAACATGGTAGCCCTGGGTTTCTCTACCTGCCAGCCCGAATGGCTGAGACCATCTACGAGGATGTCCCGTCGGTGCTGATAAAGCCTGGCCTGTTCCGTGGCGTAGGCCCTGCACTCTCTCAGGGCTATTATACTGGCAATCTGCACCGGCTGAAATATGCCATAATCGTAGTAGCCCTTTATACGGGCCAGGGCCTCTATAATCTGGCGATTCCCTACGCAGAAACCCAGTCGCCAGCCAGGCATGTTAAATATCTTGGACATGGTGTTAAATTCTATACCCACCTCCTTGGCCCCTTTTACCTGGAGGAAACTCGGGGGTCTGTACCCGTCAAAGGCCGTACAGCAGTAGGCAAAGTCGTGGACGACTATAACGTTATACCTGAGGGCAATGCTCACTATCTCTTCAAAAAAACCAAGCTCTACGGTCATGGCAGTAGGGTTGTGAGGAAAATTTAGTATCAGCACCTTCGGCTTCTCTGACTCAATTGCCTGTACTATTTCCCCGAGGAGTTCCTCTTGCTCTCTTAATGGGATGGTGGCTACCCTTGCCCCCGCCAGGGCAGGACCGTGTAGATGCACAGGGAAGGCTGGGCTGGGTACCAGGGTGGTGTTTCCCGGTTCCAGGAGGGCCAGGAAGAGGTGGGAAAGCCCCTCCTTGGAGCCAATGGTGCATACCACCTCCCTTGAGGGGTCTAATTCCACCCCCCATTCCCTCTCGTAGAAGTGGGCCACCTCTCTCCTGAGGTTAAAGAGGCCGATGGCGTTTGTGCTGTAACGGTGGTTCCTGGGGTCATGGACTGCCTCGCATAGTTTTTCCACAATGGGCTGGGGCGTGGGGTCTATGGGGTTGCCCATACCCAGGTCTATGATGTCAATGCCCTGGGTACGTTTTTCATACTTTATCTGGTTTAACCTGCCAAACAGGTATGGGGGTAGGCGTTTAACCCTTGAAGCTACTTCTATAGTAAACGCCTGTCCGCCTAAGGCGGATACTACTTCCTGGGGCAAGACCTCGCACTTGGTGTCCTTCATGATAGGCTATCAGCAGGTTCCTGGGAACAGGTGCTAGGTCGTAGGGGCGTATTGTCGTGCCTTAGGCAGATTCGCCGTGGCGAACAATACGCCCCTACACCCATAACCTGTCTCCTGATATTAATTAATAGGTAGCAAGATACTTCTTTATATCTGCCCTTTCTAGTAAGCTAGCCAGCCAGGGCCCTAGCCTTTTCTTTACCGTCCTCTGTTTTACCAGCTTTTCCAGTTCAGGACGGACGTCCTTAAATTTTTCACTGGCCCTGGGTTTTTTATTAATTACCTTAAGGATGTGGTAGCCCTCGTCCGTCTTAATAATGTCGCTTATCTCCCCCTTTTCCAGCCTGGCCGTTGCTGGACCGAATACCCCTTCCTTAGGGCCAAATGGGCGGATTTTACCCCCGCTGGCGGCGGAAAGTCTTTCTATGGACTCATTCCTGGCCAGGGTCTCAAAATCTGCCCCTGCCTTAAGTTTTTTCAGCAGGTCCTCAGCCTCTTTTTTGGTGCTCACTACAATCTGACAGGCCTCTATCTTTTCTCCGTACTCCTCTTCAAAGGCCTGGTGTAGATCCTCTTCGGTGACGGTAACGGTCCCTTCCACTATCTTTTCCGCAAGGAGTTCTGTCTCCATCCCCTTCCTTATCCTGGCGGCCATGCGTTCTTTCAGGGTCGGTAGGTCCATACCCATCTGTTTTATCTCTTCGGCCAGTTCTGAGGAGTCCTTCATCCCCCTGGCCTTCACCAGTGCGTTTATCTCTCCGTCCAGGAGCTTGTTAAGCCTCTCAGTTACCTCCTGCGGGTCCACGGTTATTCCTAATTTCTGGGCCTGCTGATATATTATCGCCCTCCTGATGAGGACGTCCAGGGCCTGCTCCCCGAAGCTCTCTATGAGTAGTTCAGAGAGTTCCTGCCGCCCTATCTTTTGTCCGTTTACCTCCGCAACCACGTCACCTTCAGGGAGGGCCACCGCCTCCATTGCCGCCTCAGTGGATAGTGGTTCAGAGACTGCAGGGGGGCTTGTAAAGAGGTACAGTAGGGGGGATAAGAGACAAAATATGTATAACATCCCAAGAGGATTGGGCATAAGACAACTACATCCCTTTGCTATAAGGTTATATAAGATAAAAACTTAAAGTATTATAGCAAAACCAGCCCTTCTGTCAACTTCTTTTTGTCCGTATTCCTTTACAAACCGAAAATCTGAGGACCGCAAAGGGTTTTTTGTTGAAGTGCCAGTGCCATCCTGCTTTAATTAGTGCCAGGGTGTGTATCTTTACGCATCCGATGGATTCATTTCATCCTTACTATTATTAAGTTTGGGCAGAAACAAGATGTCCCTTACAGAACCCCGTATCTTTAAGATATACTTTTATGATGAATTATACCCCTGTGGCAAGACCGCCGAGGAGGTGAAGAGGGCGTTAGGCCTTGAGCCTGGGGACAAAGACCCCACTACCCTGCTACAGGACTTTCTAGGGCAGGCCGTACCAACCAGCGATGGTCTTCAGGATACTCCCTGTGGATTCGCCGATACCACCAGTTCCTATCAGCTTAAGGCAAGATACTACCAAAGGGTAGGGGCAGGTTTTAAACCTACCCCTACAGACGGCCCTATTGATAAAATGTTCGTCCTTGCAGTAGCCCTTAATTCTAACTCGCCTGAGGTAATCAAGGGGTGGCAAGGGCTTGAAAGGAGACTCCCCCCTCACCTCCCCAACGGCCCCTTAGGGCCTGTCACGATTTATTACGCCGTCTCCGATAAGGAGGTTACAGCCCAGAAGGTCCTAAAGCTGGCCCAGCCCCTGTTTCCTGACGTCTCTCCCACGGATTTGTGCGGGGGCGTGAAGAAGACACAGCTCCTTTGTGGAAGTCTCTATCAGTTTGGGGCTATGGAGAAGTACTTCCTCTTCTCCAGTAAGAAAAAGGAGTCCGAGACCAGCCGTTTTGCCACCCTCTCCCTCCCCTTACTCCGCCTCTACCTCCATTTTGGCGACGTGATGGCCCAGGATAAAGAGGGAAGAGTACCCGCCGCAAGAAACCACATGAAAGGGGTCTCCGAGAGGATAAAGAGTAAACTGGATGACTATTCCAGTAGAGGTTTCGGCTCTGTCACTACCGAGGCAGAGAGGGCGGACGTCTTTGAGATTACAAAGGATTTGTGGCTGCTCAACCACGATACAAGCCAGATGCTCAATCTGGTAAGAACGGTTGACATTGCCCTTTCCAACTTCAGGGAACTGAAGGGGCAACTCCTGGCTCCCAATCAAACGGACGAAATCTTCTGCCAGAAGGAGCGGCTACTGGAATTACAGAAGGCCCAGCTCCAGGCCCAGGCTACCCACCTGCACAACACCTTTGAGTCAGGCAGGGTAGTGCTGGACTCCATTGAAGACCACATGGAACTGGAATACACCCGGGAATTGAAGGAATCCAACAAGAAGGCCCTCAGCCTGCAATCCGCCGCCTTCCTGATTGAATTTGCCATCGTCTTTTATTATTTCCTGGGGAGCTGGCACTACATCCTGGGGGAGAAGTTCTATGCCTTCCCATCCCTTGCCCGCCTCGGCTGTGCTACCATCATGGCCACCCTGATATGTACCGGCACCCACCTCTTTGCCAGGTGGCGACTTACTAAAGACAAGAACTACCTCTACTGGCTCCTGGGACTGTTACTCCCGTTTGTCTTCACCCTGGGTTACATTGTGAGGTATGCACTAATGCTGGGCAAATCCAGCCACTGAAGATTCCTTCCCCTAACCCCTAGAAGGGGGGGAGTGGCTCAGCTTGGTTTAGAGCGCGGCGTTTGGGATGCCAAGGTTTCAAATTTACCCCTCTACTAGGGTCATAAGCTTACCTTTTCGGCCAGTTCTATCTTATCGCCTGTCTTTTTGAGATACCCCGCCCTTACCAGTGGATCGTGCTGAAAGATGATAAGCCAGCCATCTTCCTGGGCCTTACCAAGGAGTTCTTTCTTCTTCTGCAATGTATCTAATGGAAAGAGGTCGTATCCCATTATATAAGGAAGGGGGATATGAGAGGTGGTGGGGACGAGGTCTGCTAGAAACAGGGCCGTCTGGCCCTCTGACTCTAGCCTAACGCACTGGTGAAAAGGGGTATGTCCTCCAGTCCTGATTAAGGAAACGCCTTTTATTATCTCAAGTGCATCCTCCCGTACGAGTCTCAACCTCCCGGAATCTTTAAGGGGCAAGAAATTCTCCGTCAGATAAGAGGCCTTTGTCCTCTCGTTGGGGCTTAGGGCCTCCTTCCATTCTCCTTCGTGGATAAAGTATTCTGCCTTGTGGAAGGCAGGCACAAGTTTGCCCTCCTCAAGGCGGGTATTTCCCCCCGCGTGGTCAAGATGGAGATGGGTATTTACCACTATGTCAATATCCTCTGGACTAAGGTTATACCTTGCCAGAGAGGCCTTAAGGCAAGGGCTCCTGTTAATGCCGTATATCTGGTGAAACTTTTCATCTCCTTTCTCGCCTACACCAGTATCAATGAGGATACGATACTGTCCTGTGTCTATCAAGAGACAGCCGAGGGCTAGCAGTATCCTGTTCTTCTCATCTGGGGGATTGGTCCTCTGCCAGAGCAGCCTTGGAACTACCCCGAACATAGCCCCTCCATCCAGGCGGAAAAAACCGTCAAGACATGTATAAATATGAAACCTTCCCAGTTTCATTGCTGTTATCTTACTCCATCCTATTTCAATTGCTTTTCAAAAAGCGGCATTGTAACATGACGGCAACGGCTAAGTAAATTTACTTTAAAAAGGAGAACATGGTTTGGAAGACGAGATGAAAACCCAAAAGGGGGAGGAAGAGGTGAGAGAAGAACGTTCTACCCTCTCAGGCATTCCTTTAAAGGCCTTTTACACCCCTGCCGATATAGATAGTCTAGACTACCTGAGGGACCTTGGCCTACCTGGACATTATCCTTTCACAAGGGGTATCCACGAGAGTATGTACCCGGGCAGGCTATGGACGATGAGACTGTTTTCGGGCTTTGGTACGGCGGCTCAAACTAACAAGAGATTTAGATTTCTCCTTGAGGAGGGCGAGACTGGCCTCTCGGTGGCCTTTGATATGCCAACCATAATGGGATACGACTCTGACCATCCACGTGCAAAGGGAGAGGTAGGCCTTTGTGGCGTGGCAATTGATAGTCTGGAAGATATGGAGATACTCTTCCAGGCCATAGCCCTTGACCAGCTAACCGCCTCTATGACCATCAATGCCCCTGCTAGCGTGCTTTTTGCCATGTACCTTGTGGTGGCTGAAAAGAGGGGTACTCCCTTTGACAAGCTCCGCGGGACTATACAGAACGATATTCTGAAGGAATACATCGCCCAAAAGTCTTTTATCTTTCCACCCAGGCCCTCCTTGAGACTTGTGACAGACATAATTACCTACTCCACTAGGCATGTGCCCAAGTGGAATCCTATCTCTGTAAGCGGCTACCATATCAGGGAGTCGGGTGCAACGGCAGTCCAGGAACTGGCCTTTACCCTTGCCGATGGTTTCACCTATGTGGAGGCCGCAATAGAAGCAGGACAGGACGTGGACGAGTTTGGCCCAAGGATATCCTTCTTTTTTAATTCTCACTGCGACTTCTTTGAGGAGATTGCCAAGTTCCGTGCAGCCAGAAGGATATGGGCAAGGGAGATGAAGGGGCGTTACAGGGCAAAGAGGCCTGAATCTATGTGGCTGAGATTTCACACCCAGACGGCAGGTTGTACCCTGGTGGCCCAGCAGCCAGAAAATAACATCGTCCGCATAGCATTCCAGGCCCTTCAGGCTGTCTTGGGCGGTACCCAATCCCTTCACACCAACTCTATGGATGAAACCTTTGCCCTCCCCTCAGAAAAGGCTGCCACACTGGCACTGCGTACCCAGCAAGTTATTGCTTATGAAACAGGAGTGGCCAACACCGTGGACCCCCTCGCCGGTTCTTACCTGTTAGAATCCCTTACCAACCGTATGGAGGAGGAGGCCTACAAGTACTTCAGAGAAATAGAGCAAAGGGGTGGGGTCTTGAAGTGCGTTGAGGAAGGATACTTTCAAGAGGAGATTACCAAATCTGCTAGACGCTATCAGGAGGCTCTTGAATGCAAGGAGAGGATAGTGGTGGGCCTGAACAAGTTTGAACATCCAGAGGAAAAGACCACAATCCCCACCCTTAAGGTGGATCCCTCTGTGGAGAGGGAACAGATACAACGTCTGAAGTCCCTGAAAGCCAGAAGGCATAATAAAAAGGTACAGGAATCACTTGGGGCGCTCAAGAAGGCCTCTCAGGGCAAAGAAAACATTATGCCTTATGTCCTTGAATGTGTGAGGAACTATGCGACCCTTGGTGAGATAATAGACGTTTGGAGGGAGGTCTTTGGGCAGTACAGAGAGCCTGCGATCTATTAACTACATGAAAAATAGGCCAAAGGTATTAATAGCCAAGGTAGGACTGGACGGGCATGATCGGGGTGTAAAGGTGGTGAGCAGGGCCCTGGAAGAGGCCGGTTGTGAGGTCTATTATGCGGGTCTCCACCATACGCCTGAGGCAGTGGTGGATAAGGCTATTGAACTAGGCGTTGATCTCCTTGGGGTCAGCAGCCTCTGTGGTGCCCACCTTACTATATTCTCAGCTATCCTGAAACTCCTGCGCCAGAGAGGCTCAAAGATAAGGCTATTTGGTGGGGGTATTATTCCAGAGGCCGATAAGAAGAATCTTAAGAAGATGGGCGTTGAAATGGTGTTCGGCCCGGGCACACCCTTAAAGGAGATTGCGGATTTTGTGAGGGATACATGCAAGAAGAAAGAGTTAACGAAGGTGACCACGTCAAAGTAATTTCAATCCTGCCTGAACTGGACATCTCTATATTTAAGGAGCAAGGGTTTTAGCTTCTCCTGGAGCTCAAGCCTCTTGGGCTTACCTGTGCAGGTGAAGGGTATCTCCCGACCTATGACTACGGCCTTGGGCCTCATCCTGAAGGGCATCCGCTCCTTGCAGTACTGGAGTACCTCCTCTTCTTTTAGCTCAATACTGTCCTTTGGAACCACATAGGCAGCCACCTCTTCTCCGTAGTATTTATTCTCAAATCCCACCGCTACACCAAATTTTACCTTTGGATGGCCCTTCAGTACCTCATCTACCTCCATGGGTGAAATGTTTTGCCCCCCTCGTATAATCAGTTCTTTGAACCTTCCAGTGATAAAGAAGAACTTTCGCCTTTTTTCATCTAACTTGTAAAAACCCTCGTCGCCGCTAAGGAACCATCCCCATCTGTAGGCCTTCTCGTCTGCCTCTGGCATCTTAAAATACCCACTTGCCACATTCCTGCCCCTTATAACTATCTCCCCCCTCTGGAGTTCGCCCATCTCTTTACCCTCCTTATTAAGGATTGTCATCTCATTGTGTATTATAGGCACTCCTATAGAAGGGAACCCGAAGGCAGAGAGCCAGTACCTCCTATCTTCTACCGTCATATCCACAGGAAGAAAGCAAGAATAGCAGGTGGTTTCAGATAGGCCGTATCCGTGGATAATGGGGAATCCGAACTTTTCCTCAAACCTCAGGGCCGTTTCCACTGCAAGGGGGCCAGCCCCGCAGATTATCCACTTGAAGTGGCTAAGATCGTAACGGCTGATATCCTCTCCCGCCTCCAGCAGGAACTCAAGCACCGTCGGTACCACGCTAACGGCCGTTACCCTATCAAAGGATATGCCACTCCAGAACGTGGTACACTTAAACCGCTTCCTCAGAACGCTAGTCCCACCGAAGTAAAAAGGAGTTAGTAGGGTAACCACAGTACCGTTGACATGATGGATGGGCAGGACACACATCAGGCGGTCGGCCTCCCTGAAGCCAAACCATTGTGCGATGCCATCGGCGTCTACAAGGAGGTTGTACTGGGAGAGGACCACGCCCTTTGGTGGGCCGGTGGTCCCAGAGGTATAGACAATAAAGGCATCGTCCTGGAGTTCGGAGGCCGGCGGGCGAAGGCTGTCTTTCTTTTTCTCCATCTCCAGCTCTAGATTATACACACCCCCCCTGACCACCTCTCCGCTGGATACTATGTGTTGGAGGGTCGGGCAATCTTTTTGGATGGAAAGCACCTCCTCCAGGTGTTCTCCCATGGAAAAGAGTACCCTGGCCTCTGAATGCCCCAGCACGTACTGCTTCCTCTCTGTCCTCTCCCCTGCATCAAGGGGCACTACTGCCAGCCCAAGCTTCCAGGCTGCAAAGTAGATAACCACCGTGACATAATGGTTGGCCATCATTGTGGAGACCCTCTGGCCTGGGCTCAGTCCAAGCGTATCCTTCATAAAGTTGGCGGCTCTGTTAATGAGTTGGTTAAATTCTCTATAAGTGAGTTCCTTTCTAAGACCCGTATCCTCATCGGTGTAGACCAGGAAAGGCCTTGCAGGAAATCTCTCCGCCTGGGTATCAATGAACTGGGCCATATTACTCCAAGGGAGTTGAAAGACCTCGCTTGTGTATGTAGCTATATCTTCCTTTCCAATGCCCATAATTTACACCTTTTGGGTGGCGACGGACAAAGCGCCCTTACATCCCTTAAAGATGTAATCCGGCGCTATTCCGCAGCTTTATTTTAACAATTCCCTGGATATTACCAACCTTTGAACCTCAGAGGTGCCCTCGCCGATCTCACAGAGTTTAGCGTCCCTAAAGTACCTTTCCACGTGGCACTCCTTCATGTAGCCGTATCCACCCAAAATCTGTACGGCCTTGATAGCTGCCCTCATGGCCACCTCGGAAGCGAAGAGTTTGGCCTGAGAGGCCTCAAGGGGACACCTCTTGCCCTGGTCCTTTAACCAGGCAGCCTTATGGACAAGCATCCTTGCGGCATCTATCTCAGTGGCCATGTCTGTCAGCATCCATTGTATGGCCTGAAAATCGCATATAGGCTTCCCGAATTGCTTCCTCTGTTTGGAGTACATCAAGGCCTCCTCTAGGCAGCCCCTGGCAATGCCCACTGCCATGGCCCCCATGCCTATCCTGCCACCTTCCAGCACCTCAAGGAGTTCAGCGTAGCCCTCGTTTACCCTGCCGAGCAGGTTATCCTTAGGGATAGCGCAATCCTCAAAGATTAACTCTGCAGTATCGCTACACCTCATCCCCAGCTTTTCCTCCCGCTTTCCCACGGAGAAGCCTGCCGTGCCCTTCTCCACTATGAAGGA
Organism: Candidatus Brocadiaceae bacterium; assembly: GCA_030018855.1. Taxonomy (GTDB): domain Bacteria; phylum Planctomycetota; class Brocadiia; order Brocadiales; family Bathyanammoxibiaceae; genus 2-12-FULL-52-36. Next base: position 9,570 of record JASEHG010000008.1, on the reverse strand, counting down.
TGAGATACCTTCCTTTCCCCTAGACTTATCTGTACGGGCCATTACAACGCATACCTCTGCCAGTGAACCCTGGGTGATGAAGACCTTCCTGCCGTTTAGAATCCATTTGTCGCCCTTTTGAATGGCAGTGGTCTCGATGGCCAAGGCATCACTACCAGCCTGCGGCTCAGTGAGGGCCCAGGCGCAGAGACGCTCCCCCCTTGCTAGCGGAGGTAGGAACCGTCCTTTTTGCTCTTCAGTACCAAACTTATAGATATGTGATAGGCCAAGGGAGTTGTGAGCCGAGAGAGTTAAGGCAATGGAGGCATCAAATCTTGCCAGTTCCTCTATGGCCAGGGCGTAGGTGAGATGGTCCACTCCTATCCCCCCATACGCCTCAGGGATTAGCATGCCCATTAAACCCAACCTGGCAAGACCCTGGATAATCCGCCAGGGGAATTCTCCCTGCTTGTCTCTCTCAATTATGCCGGGGAGTATTTCCTTTTGAGCAAAGTCTCTCAAGGTCTTCTGAAGGAGTTTCTGTTCCTCAGTAAGCTCTAATTCCAAGCTGTTTTTACTTTCTGCAAGTTTCTTCTGCTGACACGAAGTAGACGTCTGTGGCCCTAAATTTAGAAAGCCTCAGGAAACGGGCCTTCACCTGCATCCCTATCTTTACTTCCTCTGGTTTCACGCCAATGAGCCTTGACAGAAGAAAGGTGTCCACTCCAGGGAATTCCACAAGTACCAAGGTAAAAGGGGTCTCTTTAATAAAGGCCTCGCCTCCGAAGTAGCATGTAGTATAGGTATGGACGGTGCCCTCCAGGGGCAGCTCAAACCATTCTGTCTTCTTTCCGCATTGCATGCAGTGGCAACGGGGTGTGGCGTATCTGTATCCGCAACCCGTACAGCGGCTCCCAAGGAGCTTCCCCTTGGATAGTCCCGCAAAGAAGGGGGAGTCCTGGGCATAGCTGTGGATATAGTCTATCTCATAATGGTCTTTAATAATGATAGGGTCTATGTTGAAGAGGACCGTGCCCTCTTCCGTTTCTGGGAGCTTGAACTCTTCTGGCATATAGCCTCTCCTCTATGAACTCAGAATTTTTAGTGTGGCATCTACTTACACCGCCTCCAATATGCTTGCGGTTATATAAGTCCCCGTGCCTGCATGACTATGGATGAGGCCGCGCCTTGCGCCCTTTACCTGTAGTTTGTCATTTCCCAGGTGTTTTTCTATGGTTCCCTGTAGTTGCCAGAAGGCCATAACGGCCTGCATAAGGCCTGTTGCGCCTACCGGATGCCCAAAGGCCAAGAGACCTCCCGAGGGGTTGACAGGGATTGTCCCCTGTTTGGGGAGCTTTAGCCCGTAGTCTATCCCTGGCATAAATGGAGTGCCCTCCTCCACAAACCTCCCGCCCTCTCCGTATCTGCAAAGGCCGAGGTCTTCGTAGGTCTGTATCTCACTAGAGGTGTAGGCATCGTGAAGCTCAATAAAATCCAGTTCCTCTATGGGGTTTCTAATCCCTGCCATCTCATAGGCAAGTTTTGCAGCCATCCGCCCACCCCTGAAGGAATGGACCCCTGGATACTCAAGTTCCTTGTAGTCTTCCTCCCTCTCGTGGGGAAGTAGTATTACTTTACCCCTGGGCCTATCGGCCATTCTCATAGAATCTGTACCGCATCCCACGCCGGTTATCTTAACCGGCCTGTGGCATACCCGCCCTGCTACCTCCTCTGAGGCCAGGATGGCCACAGCTGCGCCGTCGGACATCTGGCATATATCCAGCATGGTCAGGGGTGTGGCCACCATTAGCGACCGTCTTACATCCTCAATGGTTAGCTCCATGGGGCTCTGGGCATATGGATTATAGACGGCGTTCTTGTGATTCTTAATGGAGACCATAGCCATCTGTTCAACCGTCGTGCCGAATTCGTGCATATGCCGTCTGACCATCATGGCGTAATAGCCGGTGTAAAACCCGCCTACAGGGTAATCAAAGTTGGTATCTGAGGCGTGGGCAATAAACTCGTTTCCCTTCCATGTGCTTACCCTTGACATGGTCTCAAATCCGAAGGCAAGACAGACCTTCATCCTGCCTGAGGCGATGGACTCCCAGGCTGCCTGGAAGCATAGCCCACCAGTTGCCCCACCCCCTTCTACCCTTTTTGAAGGCCTGGGACATAGACCGAGGTAATCCTGCACCATGCTTGCTGCTTTTAGCTGGCGGGTGAAATGGTCAGAAAAGTAGGAACCTACGCTCCCGTCAATCATATCGGCCTTAAGGAGGGGTAAACCCGTCATGGCGTAATCAAAGGCCTCCTTTACCATGAAGCGGAAGTCTTTATCCGGATGGGCCTTTTTGAACTTGGTTATTCCACCAGAAATCATGTATACAGGGCGCATGTTCGGCTATCCTTTTTTGAGGGTTTTACCTCAGGAGTTCTCTAGCGATAACTAGCCTCTGTATTTCAGAGGTTCCTTCATAAATAGTGGTCACCCTGGCATCCCTGTACCACCTCTCCACTGGAAAGTCTTTAGTGTAGCCGTATCCCCCGAAGATTTGAAGGGCCTTATAGGCAACCCTATTGGCCATCTCTGAGGCGAAGAGTTTGGCCTGGGCAGCCTCTTTAGTATAGGGGAGTCCCTTGTCTTTTCTGCAAGCTGAGCGTAAGGTGAGGAGCCTTGCTGCCTCTAGCTCTACAGATATGTCGGCCAGCATGAACCTTATGGCTTGAAAGGTAGAGATAGGCTGGCCGAACTGGAACCTCTCTTTTGAGTACCTGAGTGCCTCCTCCAGGCAGGCCCTGGCAATGCCCACAGACTGGGCAGCAACACCTATCCTGCCCCCATCAAGGGTAATCATAGCTATTCCGAAGCCTTCCCCTTCCCTGCCCAGTAGATTTTCCTCGGGGATGGTGCAATCTTGAAGGCTCAGCTCCACGAGGTCAGAGGCTCTTAGACCCAACTTTTCCTCTACCTTTCCCACAGAAAAGCCTGGAGTGCCTTTCTCTACCAGAAAGGCAGAGATGCCGCGGGTGCCCTTGCCCTTATCCGTAACAGCAAAGATGATGGCTACATCCGCATGGGTGCCGTTTGTTATAAAAAGCTTTGTACCATTCAGAACGTACAGGCCGGCCTTCTTTACCGCGTTGGTGTTCAGGCCTGCCGCATCACTGCCAGCCTGAGGCTCTGTGAGGGCGAAGCAGCCTAGTTTTTTTCCACTGGCTAAGGGCACTAAGAATTTGCGTTTTTGTTCTTCACTACCAAACCTGAGGATTGGCTCACACACTAGAGAGTTATTAACTGAGACAATCACAGCTGTGGAGGCGCAGGCCCTTGAGATTTCTTCCAGGGCAAGGACGTAAGAGACGGTATCCATTCCAGAGCCCCCGTACTGGATTGGTATCATAATGCCCATAAGACCCATTTGAGAGGCCTTGCGGAGCTGTTCTACAGGGAATCTGGCCTCCCTGTCCAGTTCAGCCGCTACGGGTGACAACTCTTTTTGCACAAACTCCCTTACCGCGCTCCGTAGGAGTCTCTGTTCTTCGGTAAAAGAGAAGTCCATTATTTTTTTATCCACCTCTTTAGGGGAAAAACGACCCCTTATATACCTTCGCTCCAGTGAAAAATCAATGTCTTTTCCGATGGACTCCTTCCCAAGGAGTATCTAGAATATTCTGAAAATAGGGAATTGAATACCTTCAGCCATATGTTTACAATGTCAATCAAATGGGGGCAGGGCTTTAAGAAATCCCCTTAAAGAGGTAAAATTCTATAAGAAACACATTGACCCCAGAAGAAATAGTGAAGTTGTTATCTTGCTCTAACGACCATATAAAGGATATTGTAATGCTGGCCATAGTGGAATGACTAAGAGGGTAGGTAAAAGCTGTTCTTAAATCAATCAGAAATACAGAGAATCTTTACGTCTTTTATGACTTGAAGCCAGCAGTGGTTGTCGTAAGTCCTTGTCAATAAACTATCGGGGAGTGGCTCAGCTTGGCTAGAGCGCGGCGTTCGGGACGCCGAGGTCGGGGGTTCAAATCCCCCCTCCCCGACCAGGATTTAAATTATGAACAAACTTTCACCGGCTGAAAAGGATTTCTTCAAATATATAGATACTTTCTATGTAAGGAGCGTCTCCGCCGGGTTCCATCTTTGGAAAAAAGAGAAGGCTACCAAGAACTTATTCAGGGAATGCACTAATAATTTTAAAAAGTTCAATATACTGGATGTAGGATGTGGTTGGGGGTCTGGAATTCCAAAACTTTGTAACGAATTAAGTGATGAGGCCTTTCTTGTTGAGTCGGATATATCTGGGCAATTCCTTTATACAGCCTCAAGGAGGAGCTATTTTAAAGGATATCAAAATGTTCACTTTGTCCGGCAAAACATACAGAATGGACTAGCCTTCCGAAACGAAAGTTTTGACATAATTGTTGCTTCTGCCGTTCTGGAACATCTAATGGAACCAATCCCTGTTATTAAAGACCTTACAAGGGTCTTAAGAATGGGCGGGTATTTGATTGTCCACCTCCCCTCGCCCGGCAATATCTTTGGTCGCCTTATTAGACTCGTGGACAGATATATCTCAGGTGGAAGGCTTAGATGGTTTGCCCTTGAGGATACCCCTCCTGAATCAACCCTGGAAGAAGTCTTCAAGGAACACGGCGCCTTGGGCCATGTCTCCGAACTGTCCTACAGTGAATGGCTCAGGTTATTTGGAGAAAACGGCCTAAAGGCAATAAGGCTTGAAAGGGGAAGCGGTCTGGTGGGCGAACACCCCGCAATAGACAGGCTATACCCCCTATTCGCCCTGGTGTTATTGCTGGAACCCCTCCTTGAGTACATGCCATACAAGTATCTGTTCTGCCGGGATTTTTTGCTCTTACTTAAAAAGGAGAGGTAGGCCTAGAAGGAACCAGAGTTCTTGTAATCTTCCCCCTAATTCTTGCCCCGACCAGTTTAACGCCCCGTATTTTGGGGCAAACAAATTAAAAAAGGCATCCCCACCTTTTGGACAGGGATGCCTTTCCAGCATAAATTTATGTCGGGCTCATACGCTATAATTAATCGTCTTTGGTAAGAAGTTCATTATAAGTATGAACGTGCAACATAAACTATACCTTGACTACTTTAGTGGCCTTACGCCCTTTAGTGTCTTCGATTACCTCAAATTCTACCTTATCGCCTTCGGATAAGGACCTGAACCCCTGAGATTCAATGGCGCTCTGGTGGACAAATACGTCCTTACCACCGGCGTCCGGGGCTATGAAACCGAAACCCTTAGAGTCGTTAAACCATTTCACTGTACCTGTAGACAAGTTATCACCTCCTTTCCTGTTTTCCTGAAGCCTAATTAATAAAAAAAACCACAAAAGCCGCGTACTGTCCGGCCGTTGTGGTTTCTGACACGACAATACTAACTTTATTAACTACCTTCTTTACTGAGCCTAATTTTACCAGAAATACTGGACTTTGCAACAGGATAATTAAGAATTTTTTGTGGAGTATATAGACATGGGGGATACTGCCAGAGATTAGGGACCAGGGGGTAGGGAAAAAGTATAACGCAGGCTAAAGCCTGCGGCTACTCCTACCCCCTGGCCCCCCAGGGCTAAAGTCTCTACCTGACTGCCCCCTCTACCGCCTCGGCCTCTTCTTCCTCCTCCTTTAGCTCCGTGACCATTGTCTCGGTGGTCAGGAGGAGTCCAGCTACACTGGCGGCGCTTTGTAGGGCGACTCTGGTTACCTTAGTTGGATCAACGATACCGGCCTTTACCATGTCTACATACTGAAGGGTGTTGGCATCAAAACCTACGTTGGTGGCCTTTCCCTTTACGTCTTCTACCACCACGGCACCGTTCTCGCCAGTGTTGGTGGCAATCTGCCTCATGGGGGACTCCAGGGCCTTTATTATAATGTCTAGCCCGAGCTTCTCGTCCCCTCTGAATTTCTTCCTGGCCTCTTGCAGGGCAGGGATTGTCCTGATATAGGCCACGCCGCCCCCAGGGATGATGCCCTCTTCTACGGCGGCCCTGGTGGCATGGAGGGCGTCTTCTACCCTGGCCTTCTTTTCATTCATCTCTGCCTCTGTGGCCGCTCCTACCTTTATCACTGCCACGCCCCCCGTGAGTTTTGCCAGCCGCTCCTGGAGCTTCTCCTTGTCGTAGTCTGAGGTGGAGGCCTCTGCCTGGTTCCTAATCTGGGTGATACGGGCCTGGATATCGGTCTTTTTGCCTTCTCCGCCCACTACGGTAGTCTTGTCCTTATCTACGGTAATCTTCTTGGCACGGCCCAGGTCCGGGATGTCCAGGGTCTCTAGTTTCACCCCCAGGTCTTCCGTGATGGCCCTGCCATTAATTAGGATGGCTATGTCTTCCAGCATGGCCTTCCTGCGGTCTCCGAAACCCGGGGCCTTGACCGCACAGCACTGGAGTACGCCTCGGAGCTTATTCACTACCATGGCGGCCAGGGCCTCCCCTTCCACGTCGTCTGCAATGATGAGGAGGGGCTTGCCGCTGGTGGAAATCTTCTCCAGCAATGGGATGAGGTCTTTGAGGGCCGAAATTTTTTTCTCGTGGATGAGGACGTAAGGGTCTTCAAATTCCACTAGCATCTTTTGGGGGTTAGTAACAAAATAGGGGGAGATGTATCCCTTATCAAACTGCATCCCTTCTACCACGTCCAGTCGGGTCTCTACTCCCCTGGCATCCTCTACGGTGATGACACCGTCCTTGCCCACCTTCTCCATGGCATCGGCAAGGAGGTTACCGATAAAGGGGTCGTTATTGGCAGAGATAGTGCCCACCTGGGCAATCTCGGCCCGGCCCTTCACGGGTTTGGAGAGTTTTTGTATCTCTTCCACCACTAATTCTACGGCACGGTCTATGCCCCTCTTGAGGGCGATGGGGTTGGCGCCTGCCGTAATGGACTTGATCCCCTCTTTAAAAATGGCCTCGGCCAGGATGGTGGCAGTGGTAGTACCATCTCCTGCGGCATCACTGGTCTTAGAGGCCACCTCGTTTACCAGCTTGGCCCCCATGTTCTCAAAAGGGTCCTTAAGCTCCACCTCTTTGGCCACGGTGACACCGTCTTTAGTCACAGATGGGGAACCGAAGCCCTTTTCCAGGATGACGTTCCGGCCCGTCGGGCCCATGGTAACCCGGACGACGTCGGCTAGCTGTTTTATGCCCTGAAGGAGCTTTTTCCTGGCCTCTATATCGTAAAGCAATTGTTTAGCTGCCACAGTATCCTCCCTATTCATTGGGCAGACATGTAGGTCTACCCCTACTCTTCTATCTTAGCTAGAAGGTCAGTTTCCTTCATGATGAGATATTCTTTACCGTCCACGGTTATTTCCGTCCCGGCGTACTTTCCAAAGAGGACAGAGTCCCCCTTCTTGACGGAGAGGTGCGCCCTCTTGCCCGATTCCAGGAGCCTGCCCTCCCCTATCGCCACTACCCTGCCCTTTTGGGGCTTTTCCTTAGCAGTATCAGGAAGCACTATGCCTCCCGGGGTCTTTTCCTCCGCCTCCGTCCTTTCTATCACTATCCTGTCGTCTAAAGGTTTTATAGGCATACTACTTCTTCCTCCTTTAAAAATTCTTGGTAGGGGTGTATTGCAATACGCCCCTACAGCCTTTTACATCATGGGTGGCCTGGGTCCGCCTGGGGCTAATTTTTCTTCTTTCTTCGGTATCTCGCTTATTACGCAATCTACCGTAAGGAGGGTACCGGCTATGCTTACGGCGTTCTGGAGGGCACAGCGGGCCACCTTCGTGGGGTCTATCACCCCGGTCTCCAGCATGTTGCAGAATTCTTGCCTCTCTGCGTCAAAACCGTAGGCCTGGTCTTTGGACTCCAGTATCCTCTTTACCACTACAGAGCCTTCCATCCCGCTATTCTCAGCAATCTGGGCGGCGGGTACCATGAGGGCCCTCCTTATGATGTCCACCCCTACTGCCTCATCCCCTTTAAGGCCGAGACCGTTTTCAAGTATGGCGGCCGTCCTGAGCAGGGCCACCCCGCCTCCTGGTAAGATGCCCTCTTCTATGGCCGCCCTGGTGGCGTGTAAGGCGTCCTCCATGAGGGCCTTTTTGGCCTTCATCTCCGTCTCCGTAGCGGCGCCTACGTTTATCTGGGCCACCCCGCCGGCCAGCTTGGCCAATCTCTCCTGAAATTTCTCCTTATCGTAGTCACTCGTGGTGGCCTCCATCTCGGTGCGTATCTGTTTTATCCGTCCAGTTACTGCATCATGGGAACCAGCCCCCTGGATTATCGTTGTATGCTCCGAGTCTACGGTCACCTTCTTGGCCCGGCCCAACTGGTTCAACTCTACCTCCTCCAGTTGCACGCCTAGGTCTTTGAAGAGGGCCTCTCCTCCGGTGAGGATGGCAATGTCTTCCAGCATGGCCTTTCTCCTGTCGCCGTAGCCGGGGGCCTTGACGGCACAGCAGGATATGGTCCCTTTGAGCTTATTTACTACCAGGGTGGCAAGGGCCTCACCCTCTACGTCCTCAGATATGAGGAGGACGGGCTTGCCGCTCCTGGCAACCTTCTCCAGTAAGGGTACTAAATTCTTTATGCCGGACAGTTTGTCCTCATAGACAAGTATGTAGGGGTTGTCCAGTTCTACCCGCATATCTTCGGCATTGGTTACAAAGTGGGGGGAGAGGTATCCTCTATCAAACTGCATCCCCTCCACTACCTCCACCTCCGTTACGGGGCGGCGGCCTTCTTCTACGGTAATAACCCCGTCTTTGCCCACCTTCTCCATGGCATCGGCAATCATCTTTCCTATCTCGGGGGCATTGTTGGCAGAGATGGTGCCAATGCTGGCAATCTCCTGCTGGTCCTTTATCTTTTTACTCATCTCTTTAAGTCTTTCCACCACCTTCTCTACGGCCTTACGCATCCCACGGTTCAGGGCCATAGCGTCAGCCCCGGCGGCAATGTTCTTCAACCCCTCCTTGAAGATAGCCTCGGCAAGGACGGTGGCGGTCGTGGTGCCGTCCCCAGCTACATCACTAGTCTTAGAGGCCACCTCCCTGACCAGACGTGCACCCATATTCTCGTAGGGGTCCTTCAGTTCTATTTCTTCGGCTACGGTAACACCGTCCTTGGTTACCGCGGGGCTGCCGTAACCCTTATCCAGGATGGCATGTCTACCCCTGGGACCCAGGGTGCTCTTCACGGCGCGTGCTAACTTGGACACTCCCCTTAGTAATGCCTCTCTTGCTTCTTCCCTGAAGGCTAGCTGTTTGGCTGCCATTAAAATACCTCCTGTCGGTTCTATACCTACTAATATCTATTTGTGACTACTTGCCTGCTTGTTCGGAGAGAAATCGCAAACTTTATGCCAAAACCTACTGTATACACAAAGACAGCAGTATATTAGAAACAAGAGACTTACGCAAGTGGACTTTTCCCCAGACCGCACCACTACCTGCCAATCTGACAGGGGGCTAAAGCAGGGGGTAGGGGGGAGGGAGTAGGGAAGAATTGCATTGTAAATTGGAAATTGCAAATTTTAAAATTTAATCCGCCTCAGGCGGACCAATTTACATTTTACAATTCTGTCTGCCCTAA
>JASEHG010000089.1 GCA_030018855.1 Candidatus Brocadiaceae bacterium | reverse complement strand
CATTCTGAGGGAGCAAAGCGACAGAAGAATCTCAGATTCTTCGCTTCGCTCAGAATGACACGAAGTAGTGTGGTGGCTTTCGCAGAGGTCTCTAAACAGGATAAAAGATTTTCTACCTGTCCCCTGTTGCCTGTCTACTGTCTACTGTTTTGGGAGGAGATTATGGACTGGAAAATCCTTTTTAGTACGTTCTTAACCATCTTTCTTGCGGAGCTGGGGGACAAGACCCAGTTAGGCGTTATATTCCTATCCAGCCAGACTCAGAAACCCGTGGCCGTCTTCCTTGGGGCAGTAGTGGCCCTGGCAGTGGTGACCCTCTTCGGGGTAGCCCTTGGGACCGTAATTACAAAAGTAATCCCCATGACCGTGATGAAGGATATCGCCGGGGGGGTATTTATCCTGTTAGGGATATTGATACTCCTCGGCAGGTTCTAATTTTAGGGGTCAGGGATTAGGGGCTAGGGGGTAGGGTGGAATCTCTTCTTACATACGAAGGTGCTGTACGCACTCAGGGCGGTGGGCAAGAATGGTCAGTTCAAGCAGAGTTTTGTCTTGTGGGGAGAAAGGTGCTGGATGTAACTTTACAAAACATTTTGTCGGGTTTGATTCGGACTAGGACAGACAGAGAAAATAGAACCGTCCCATTAAATCCCACAGCAGTACCAGATTATCCCTGTGCACTAATCTCTCTCGATCTGCATTGCTCGTAGTATCCGCCAATCCCTCTCATTCTGTAACCCTTCTTTGTAAGAACTATTAGCTTACCTTTTAGCGTCTTAACAATGGGGCCTTGTTCCCATACTGGCCAGTTTCCACTAAGAAACCTTTCCAAGACCTTTTGTACGTCTTTTAAAATAGGAGGATGCATTCTAATCACAATTATTCCGAAAGTATTTTCTGGTGGATGCCTTAAGATATTAGCAAAATGTTTATCAAAAGTTATAAGCGTTCTCTCCTCTTTTATGCAAAATTCCATAATCTCATCGTCAGAGGCTCGTAGAAGGTTGGAACTCTTACTGTCTTTAACGTCATACCCTATTTCTATAAGGTGGGATACTACTTTGGGAAAGACATTTTCATCTGCAAGAAATCTCAACTAGGCTGTTTCCTCAAAGGGGACAAACTCCTGGTCCTTCACGAGAGAGGCGGCGTAGCTAAGGCACGCCTTGATGTCCTCTTCTGTTAAAGCGGGGTAATAATCCCTTATAATATCTTTTGGGGCTAGCCCTGTTTCCAAGAGCTCAAGTATCAAATAAACCATTATCCTTGTACCTCTTATGCAAGGCTGTCCGTGGCAGATATTTGGGTTAACTTCAATTCGTCCGTTCATAGTGAGTTCATTGTAAACCGTTGAAAAGCAATGTCAATCTTTTCCTCAGATGATGTGAACCTTACTAAGTCTCCGGTATTTCCGTAATTTGTCAAAGCAACACCAAATTATCCCTGTGTACCACCTCATCGTAGGGCTTGGTGCCCAGGAGTTTGGCAATCTGGGAGCTGGGTTGACCCTTAATCTTCTCCAGCTCCTTTGAGGAATAGTTTGATAGGCCCTTAGCAAATTCTTCTTTATCACAGAAGAGGGATATTACGTCACCCCTCTCAAAATCCCCCTCTACGTGTGTAATACCGGAGGCCAGCAGACTCTTGCCCTTCCGTGCGAGGGCCTCAGAGGCGCCGCGGTCCACATAGATGCGTCCCCTGGGTCGCAGGGTGAAGCCTATCCATCGCTTGCGGCTCTGTAGCCTCTGTGTGGCGGGGAGGAAGAGGGTACCCAGGGGTTCGCCCTGCATAATCTTTACAAGGATATTGGGCGTCCTGCCATTGACCACGATTACTGCCTCACCAGAGGCCGTGGCCACCCTGGCGGCCTGGAGTTTACTCTGCATACCCCCAGTCCCCAGATAGGTCTTGCTCTTAAAAGCAAGGTGTTCTACTTCCTCGGTAATCTCTTCCACTACGGGGATTACCTCTTTAGCGGCAGGGTCTTTGTACAGTCCGTTTACGGAGGATAGCATTACCAGTAGTTCAGCCCTCAGGAGGTTGGTGACCAGGGCGGCAAGGGTATCGTTATCGGTAAAGGCAATCTCTTCTACTGATACGGTATCATTTTCATTGATGACGGGTATGGCCTTCATCCTCAGTAGCGTTGCGATGGTATTGGAGGTATTGAGGTAGCGGCGGCGGTCTTCCAGGTCTTCCCTGGTGAGGAGTATCTGGGCGGCGTGGTAACCATGCGTCTTAAAGGAGTCGTCATAGGCCCGTATGAGTTTACTCTGACCTACAGCGGCAGCGGCCTGGAGTTCTGGCAGGGTGGTGGGCCTCTTCTTCATGCCAAACTCTCCCATGCCTGCCCCAATGGCCCCTGAGCTTACCACGGCTACCTCGTAGCCTTTGTTCCTTAGTTCCACAAGCTGTATGGAGAGGTTGTTTACCTGTGGTATGTCCAGGAACCCCTCCCTGGTAGTAATCACCCCGGTGCCTACCTTCACTACCAGTCGCTTTGTCCTTGAAATAATCGCCCTTCTCTGGCCTTCTTGCACGGTTTCTCTCTTTTTGACGGGAGTAGCCCTATCACTAAAAAAAAGTTGACATTTACTACCCTTATGCTATCATTTCCACCACCCTATGTCCTTATATCTTTTTATATCATAAAAAAAGGAGACATCAATGGCTGCAAAGAAAGGGCAAGAAATCCTGGTAGTGGCTAGTAAAGTACGCGAGTATATTAAATCAAAGGGCTGTCTTACCGCCGGAGAGTTGGTTCCGGCGTTGAGCAGCAAGTTGCACTGTTGTATAGACGCTGCTATAGCTAGGGCAAAGGGCAACGGTAGAAAGACCGTGAATGCCAAGGACGTGTAGCGCACTGCCATCTTATACGTCCAGAATAACTGAAATGGGGTACTAACTAGCTTCTAGTTTCTGTTTTAATAGTTCATTGACCATCTGAGGGTTGGCCTTACCTTTGGTCTTGCGCATTATCTGACCCACCAGGAAGGTGAAGGCGGTCTTTTTACCCTTTTTATAGTCGGTCAATGCATTAGGGTTTTCGGTCAGTATCGCCTGGATAATGCCCTCTAGCTCGGCACTGTCGCTTATCTGAAGGAGGCCCCTCTCTTGCACCAGCTGAGGGGCCTTCTTTTTTGTATCTACCATCTCTACAAAGACCCCTCTGGCCACAGGCATACTCACTGCACCGGTTTCCACAAGCTTTATCAATTCCACCAGCATCTCCGGGCCTACGGGGAAGTCCTTTATTTCAAGCCGTCTCTCCTTGAGTTCCCTCAAGACATCGTTGGTTACCCAGTTACAAACTACCTTGGGAGATTCGTAGTGCGATACGCACCTCTCAAAGTAGTCTGCTACGGCCTTATCCTCGGCAAGCACCCCAGCATCGTAGTCAGAGAGGCCCAGTTCCGTCACAAAGCGGTTTCTCCTGGCCAGTGGTAGCTCGGGGAGGGTGGCACTCAGTTCCTCCAACCACTGGTCCTTTATCACCACGGGGGCTAAATCAGGCTCAGGGAAGTAGCGGTAGTCATGGGCCTCCTCCTTGGTGCGCATCCTTTCGGTCCTCTCACGGAGTTCGTCCCAGAGCCTCGTTTCCATGGCTACCACCCCCCCACCCTCCAGGGACTCTCTCTGCCGTCCCGTCTCGTACTCCAGGGCCTTTAGTACCGCCTTCATGGAGTTGAGGTTTTTTATCTCTACCCGGTTGCCTAGCTTCTCTTGCCCTGTGGGTCTCAGGGAGATGCTGGCCTCAAACCTCAGCGAGCCCTCCTGCATCTTGCAGTCTGAGACCTCCGTGTAAAGGAGTACGTTCCTTAAGGTATTCATGTAGGCCTCTGCCTCCTCCAGACTCCTCATGTCAGGATAGGTGACTATCTCCAATAGGGGCACCCCTGCCCGGTTGAAGTCTACCAGGCTATAGTCCGCCCCAGGTTCTTCGGTGTGGATGAGCTTGCCTGCCTCTTCCTCTAAGTGGACGTTGTGGACACGTATCCTTTTTTCCTGGCCGTCGTACTTTATCTCAAGGTAGCCATCCACTCCCAGGTTCAGGTAGTTCTGGGATATCTGGTAGTTTTTGGGCAGGTCCGGATAGTAATAATTCTTTCTATCAAAGGTGGTGAATTGGTTTACTCTGCAATGCAGGGCAAGGGTTGCCTTAAGGGCCATCTCAAAGCCCTTCTTGTTCATAACGGGTAGCACCCCAGGAAGCCCCAGGCAGACCGGACATACCAGGGTATTGGGCGGTGCACCAAATCTGTTGAGACACCCACAGAAGAGTTTTGTCTCCGTCAGGAGTTCTGCATGGGTCTCAAGTCCTATGACTGTCTCGTATTGCATTGGCTAATAAGGTCAGGGTTAGAGAAAGATTGCTACCCCCTGGCCCCTAATCCCTAACCCCTAGTTATGGTATTATCTCCACCTCTCTGGAAGGCAAGGTCTTTCCCGAGTCCTTTACCGCCTTTTCCCTGATGGCCAGGACGCCCTCGGGCAGTGATTTTTTTAGTATCCAGGAGACTAAGCCCCTTGGGGCATAGAAACCTGGCTGGACGGCTACCTCAAGGGTTAGTAACGTCCCTACCGGGTTATGAGGCTCTATAGACCAACGCCCATCGTACACCTTCATATTGCCACCCACCAGCCGGAAATCTATCCTGTTGGGGGGGCTCTCCTTTACTGACAGTAGCAGTTCCATAGATACCAGGAGGTGTTTAAAGACCTCCTCTACGGTAACTGTGTCACCCTGGCGTCCTATCGCCCTGCATTTTTTCATGTGCGGTACAAATTCTGCCATGTGTTCATAGTCAGTGAGTACCTTCCACACCGCTGCAGGCTCTGCCTCAACGGGAAGTATTATCCTTACGTGGAGGGGCCACTTTCCCGTCTCCGGGGCCTCGGCTTCTACCAGCATCTGCCCCTCTTTGGGTATAGTAATGTAAGAGGCCTGGCCTTCCCACTGGCAGATAAACATGGCCATAAAAGGGACAAGAAACACCTTCAGGATATTTTGAAAAACATGTCCCCTCATGGTTTCAAATAAGTCCTTATAGCCTCTTCAAACCTCATAGGTTCAAGTCCGAAATCTCTTTTCATTGGAGTTATATCGCCGGTGTTATCTATCTGGAGCATGACGAGTTGTTCCCTGGTGAGCATGGGTTTAGGAGAGGTCTTTTCCATCAGGTACGCCATGGGCCAGGCCAGGGTTATGGGCATGTGGAGTTTTATCCGCCTGTCCCCCATGACTTTCATAACGGTATCCAGTATCTCATCAATGGTAAGCGTCTCCGGCCCACCCAGTTCATAGGTCCTGTTTACGAGGTTAGTATCGATGGCTGCCTTCACAAAGCAGTGGGCAACGTCTCCCACGTAGACAGGCTGCATCCTGGTCTCTCCAGACCCGATGATTGCCAGAAAAGGCAGGGGCCAGGTCTGGCGGATTAGCTTTGCGAACATATTGACGAATTCATCATCCTTGCCACAGATTATAGAGGGGCGGAAGATGACGTAGGGCAGTCCACTGGACTTTACAGCCAGTTCCCCCAACCACTTGGTAGTGTGATAACGGCTCAGGGCATCTGGGCGCGTCCCCATGGCACTCATATGTACAAATTTCTTTACCCCGGCCCTTACACCAGCAGTCACTACGTTGTAGGTGCCATCCGCATGTACCCTCTCAAAGGTAACAGAGGGTGGTATCTCCCTGATGATTCCCACCAGGTGTATCACTACCTCTATCCCCCTCATTGCCCCTTCCAGGCTAGAGGGTTCTGTAATATCTCCATCACAGAACTCTACAGTCAGGTTTTTCAGTACGTTGCGGGCAGAGGTCCTTCTGGCCAGGCATCTAACCTGCTGGCCTTCCTGGAGTAGTTTCCTTACTATGTTTCTTCCTACGAAGCCGGTGCCGCCTGTAACCAGTATCAATCCTCTATTCCCCCTCCAATAGGGCAATGGCCTCAATCTCCACCCCTGCCCCCCTGGGCAGGCCGGAGACTGCAATGACGGAGCGGGCCGGCCTGGGTGAACGGGGTGAAATAAAGTATTCATCGTAGACCTTGTTGACGGCCCCGTAGTCCTCTATCCTGGCCAGGTAGACGGTGGTTTTGACCACCCTGTCCAGGGAGGAGCCAGCGGCCTCCAGGATGGCCTTCAGGTTTTCCAGTGCCTGACGGGTCTGGACTCCAATGTCTCCGGTGACTAGCCGGCCGGTTACGGGTTCAATGGGTATTTGCCCTGAGACAAAGAGGAAGGGGCCACTGCGGATGGCCTGAGAGTAGGGGCCAATGGCCTGGGGGGCCCTGGGAGTAGAGATAGCCTGTTTTTCTGGCATCTGTGTCTTCCCCCTGAGTCCCGGTTATGGACTGCCAGAGACCTGTACAAGTTCGTTCACGGCAGGTACCTTGGAGCCATTGTTAAGTGTCCTGGAGAGGAGTTCTACCACGTGAAGGGTCTCTACGCTGAGGTTTTTTGAGGCGGCCAGGTCTGCCAGCTGGAGGACGCAACCAGGGCAACTTGTGGCCACTATCCGGGCGCCTGACTTGTCTACGGAGTTTATCTTGTGCTCACCTATCTTCATGGACAAATCCCTGTAGATTATACTGAATACACCTCCACCGCCACAGCACCTATCGGCATATTCCATCTCCTTCAGTCTGGCACAGCGGCTGAGGACCGTCCTTGGCTCCCTGGTGGTATTAAGTCCCCATTTTAGGTGGCAAGGGTCGTGATAGGTCACAGTGGTATCCAGGGGCTCGGGGCGGTACTGGGTAAACTTTTCCAGGAAGACGGAGATGTCATACATCTTTTCAGTCATGGGTCTCCAGGACTCCCCCAGGAGTCTCAGGTATTCCCTCTTTATAGTGAGGAGACAGGTACTGCAGGCGGTAACGATGGCATCTAGCTTTTCTGCCTCAAAGACCTCTCTGTTCTTTTCTGCCAGGGTCCTGGCTGCGGTGGTATCTCCTAGACTGCGTGCAGGGATGCCACAGCAGACCTGTGAGGGAGGTACGACTACCTCTATGTTGAGCTTATTCAGGACGTCAATAAGGGACTCGGCGATGTTAGGATAGACATAGTTAATGAGACAGCCCACAAAGAGCCCTACCCGCATCCTGGGGTTAGGCAGTCTCCTGGTCTCCGAGAAGCGGTCTAGGACAGTGCGTTGGGCAAGGTGTGGCACCCATCGCCTGCCCATAAAGAAGAGGGGTAGGTGTCGGAGGTTGCCTTTTCTCTGGCCTGGGATAAGCCTTTGGCTCCAGGAGGCCACACGGATGGCCAGGTCAAAGAGTCTCCTCCTGGGCAGGAGGTATCGTAGTACGAACTTGGCCATCAGGGGGATGCCCATGTTCTTCTCTATCCCCTCCAGGAGGGCGTCTATTATCAGGCCGAAATCTACCCCTGAGGGACAGGTGGCCTGGCATCGCAGGCATTTTTTACAGGAGTAGATGTAGTCTCTTAGTTCTTTTGAGTAGAAAATCTCCCCCTGAAAGATGGCCTCTGCCAGGGTTATCCGCCCCCTGGCCACACGGGTCTCATCCCCCGTTTCTATGAATACAGGGCAGACAGAACGGCACTTACCACACCTGGCACACTTAGCTATCTCACGTTTTACCTCTACCGGCACCATAAAAAATATAATAATTTATTTGGAAGGGATTATCAAATGAATTTGGTTATAGATGTGTGGATGGTCAGCTTCCCTATGGTTGACAAATACCTGGGAAGGTGTATATTTGGGAAAGGGATGCGGAACTAACTATGAAAAAGTCTCATACAATACTGGTGGCCTTCTTGTCCCTGGTACTCTTCACTGGACAGAGCAGCGAAGACGTGATGCGGAATTTCAATAACTTTGAGAAGAGTCTTACGGATTGGATGAGTTCCATGGAGAAGCTGAGGGAGAGGATGGGAGAGGTGGAAAAGGGCGTGCAGGGAGGGGGGGCGGTAATGGACCGCCTCTCGGAGCTAAATAAGAACCTTAATGCCATAAG
>JASEHG010000088.1 GCA_030018855.1 Candidatus Brocadiaceae bacterium | reverse complement strand
CAATAGTCTTATTCCATACCTCAAAGGACTCCTCGTCCTCCTTGTAGATGCTGGCGTACAGGCGTTCCGGGGCCAATTTTAACTCCTTTAACAGGAATTCCCAGGCCCATTGGATGGCCTCCTTTTTGAAGTAATCACCGAAGGAGAAGTTCCCCAGCATCTCAAAGAAGGTGTGGTGGGAGGAGGTCTTACCGACGTTCTCAATATCCCCCGTGCGGAGGCACTTTTGACAGGAGGTGGCCCTGGTAAATTCCAGTTTCCCTTTACAAAGGAGCATGTCCTTGAACTGGTTCATCCCTGCCCCTGTGAAGAGGAGTGTGGGGTCAAGGGTGGGTACCAGTGAATCGCTGGGTACCACCGTGTGGCCCTTCTTCTGGAAAAACTGAAGGAATCTCTGCCTGAGTTCGTCGGTTTTCATCTGGTTAGAGAAATAGTAGGGGCATGTTGCAACGTGCCCCTACTACTCCGAAGTGGCTACCTTTGGTTGCTCGGAAGGCGTCTTCTTGAGTATACCCTTTCTCAACTCCTCCAGTACCTTTGGGTTCTGTTCAAGATATAGTTTGGAGTTTTCCCTCCCCTGTCCCAGGCGGAGGTCCCCGTAGGAGAACCATGTCCCGCTTTTCTCCACCAATTGATTCTCAAGGGCCAGGTCCAGGACGTCACCCGCCAGGGATATACCTTTGTTAAACATTATGTCAAACTCTGCCTTCCTGAAAGGCGGGGCTACCTTGTTCTTTACCACAGCCACCCTTACCCTGCTTCCCAGGGCCTGGTCTCCCTCCTTTATGACCCCAATCTTGCGTATCTCTATCCGTACGGAGGCATAAAACTTGAGGGCGCGGCCTCCAGGGGTGGTCTCAGGATTGCCAAACATCACCCCAATCTTCTCCCTTATCTGGTTTATAAAGATGAGGGAGGTATGGGTCTTGGACACTATACCTGAAAGCTTCCTTAAGGCGTGGGACATGAGCCGGGCCTGGAGTCCTATATGGGAATCCCCCATCTCCCCTTCTATCTCAGCCCTGGGTGCCAGGGCCGCCACGGAATCTATTACTATGATATCTACCCCATTAGAACTTACCAGCTTCTCGGCAATATCCAGTGCCTGTTCTCCCGTATCGGGCTGGTGTATCCATAGATTTCCCACGTCCACCCCAAGGCGTTTGGCATAATCCGGGTCAAGGGCGTGTTCAGCGTCTATAAAGGCCGCCACACCCCCTTGCCTCTGGGCATTGGCTATTATATGCAGGGTAAGGGTGGTCTTTCCTGAGGCCTCAGGGCCAAATATCTCCGTTACCCTCCCCCTGGGGATCCCGCCCACCCCGAGGGCCATGTCAAGGGATAGACTGCCCGTGGAGATTACGGGGACGTCCACCTTCTGCTGTGAGCCTAATCTCATTATGACACCCTTACCATACTGTTTCTCTATTAGAGAGATGGCCCTCTCCAGGGCCTGACTCTTCTTTTCTTTCTCTTTTTCTTTCTCTACGCTAGCAGTAGTCTCCTGTTTTGCCATCCTGTTACTCTCCCTCTCTGGTATTTAGTGGAAATTCTTCAAGCCTTGTATATACGGGACCCTGCGGGGTAAGCTGGCTGTGCATGAGTAGCACCCTTGATACCAGTTCCTCTCCAAAGGGTTCTTCTCTGTATTCCTCCATAAGCCGCACAAGTCTTTCAACGCTATGGGGCGATTTTACCCGTCCCAATGTAAGATGGGCCTCATAAGGCCTATCCTCTTTCTCTATACCCAGGGCCTGGAAGCCCTCCTCCAGCCTTGAATTTATGGTAGTGAGACAACCCATCCTGTCTTCTGCCGTGATGAAGACTACCATGGGCCTCTGGAACTTAGGGAACCCACCTATCCCCTTAAACCGCAAAGAAAAGGGCCTAATGCCTTGAACTGACCTGTTGATTATATCCTTAACCTGAGGGAGGTGTTTTTCCTCCACATATCCCAGGAATTTCAAGGTGATGTGTATATTCCCTACGTCTACCCACTTAATGCCCCCGCCAGCCTCTTTGAGTCTCTCCTGACACTCCCTGAACCCCTTTTTTACAATATCTACTATCTCTATAGCCACAAAGAGCCTAAGCTTCGCCATTTAAAACCAAAGTATACAAAGATCGGAGGATTTGTGCAATGGCAAATACTGGCCTACTGTCTTGACTTTGGGTGTAGATTAAGGTAATACTAGTTAGGCATTATCTTATACGCCTGCCATCTGAGACTGCCGTACTAACGGAGATGGGGCGGAGCCTCACGTTTATAACCCTGGTACTACACGCCGAGTTATAGGCGTACAGAGACACAAGAAAGGGATCAGAAGCGTGCTATACAAGGCTAAGGTCAGATACGGTTTGATGCGGCACATAGAGGACTTTTTCACTGAGGCCCCGGAGCTAAAATTTAAGGATAAGGTGGTAATTGAGTCCGAGAGGGGGACGGAAGGAGGAGAGATAGTTAGTAAGCTAGAAGGACCTTGTAAGTGTGGCGAGAGCTGTCCCAAGATACTACGCAAGTTCACACCGGAAGACCACAAGAGTCTCAGAGAGATTGAAGAGAAAAAGGTCAATGAGGCACTTGCCTTCTGCAAGGAAAAGGTACACGAAAAAAACCTCCCCATGAAGCTCACTACTGTGGAGCATCTCCTGGATGGGAAAAAGATAATCTTCTACTTTGTGGCCCAGGGGAGGGTAGACTTCCGTGAACTTGTAAGGGAATTGGCCAAGAAATACCACACCAGGATTGAGATGCGCCAGATAGGCGTAAGGGATGAGGCCAGGTTCCTGGCTCAGTACCAGCACTGCGGGAGGGAACTCTGCTGCAGGAGCTTCCTGAAGAGGCTGGATCCCATTACCATGAAGATGGCCAAGAACCAAATGGCCACCCTGGACCCCTCTAAGATATCAGGAAGGTGTGGCAGACTCATGTGCTGTCTCCGCTACGAAAACGACGTATACGAGGAGTTCAAGGGCTACCTGCCAAGAAAAAACTCTATTGTCCGCACCTCCAAGGGGACGGGTAAGGTCATTGATTTTGAGATACTGAGACAGAAGGTTACTATCCATACAGAAGACAACCGCACCCTTGTGGTGGATAGTAAAGACATACAGAAACCGGAGGAAACTTCCCAGCCCCTTGAGTAAATTCTATCTCACTACACCCATTTATTACGTAAACGACGTACCTCACATAGGACATTCCTACACCACCGTAGCGGCCGATGTTCTGGCACGGTACCATAGACTTAAAGGGGAAGACGTGTTCTTCTTGACCGGCACTGATGAACATGGGCAGAAGATACTCAGGGCTGCCCAGAACCGTGAAGAAACCCCGGAGACCCTGGTAAACCGAGTCGTGGAAAGGTTCCAGAAGGCCTGGCAACGTCTCAACATCTCCAACGACGATTTTATAAGGACTACCCAACCCCGCCACACCAGGAGGGTACAGCTTATATTCCAGAAACTCCACGAAAGGGGGGACATATATCTAGGGGACTATGAGGGATGGTACTGCGTACCCTGTGAGAGCTACTGGATAGAGAGCGAATTGGTGGCCAATAACTGCCCCGAGTGCCATCGCCCGGTGGAACGGCTCAGAGAGAAAAACTATTTCTTCAGGCTCTCTAAATACAAGGACAGGGTACTAAAACACGCAGAGGCCCACCCCGATTTCATCCAGCCCGAATCCAGGAGGAACGAGCTTTGTAGCCGTCTAAGGGCAGGCGTGGAAGATATAAGCATCAGCCGCCAGGGTCTACCCTGGGGTATCCCCGTGCCCCCGGTGTCAACGGAACAGGAGCAGACCATCTACGTCTGGATAGATGCCTTGTTCAACTATATTACCGCCCTGGGCTACGATGACGAGACGGAGAGATTCCAGCGCTACTGGCCCTGTGACGTACACCTCATAGGTAAAGAAATCCTGTGGTTCCATGGGGCGATATGGCCAGCCCTCCTTATGGCCCTTGAACTACCGCCCCCACGGAGGATATTTGCCCACGGGTGGTGGACCATTGAAGGCCGGAAGATATCCAAATCCCTCGGAAACGTCATAGACCCGCTTACTATTACCGAGCAGTATGGGGTAGATGCCTACAGATACTTTCTCCTCAGGGAGGTACCCTTCGGACTGGATGGCAATTTCTCCTACACCGCCCTGGCAAACCGTATAAATAGCGACCTGGGGAATGACCTGGGGAACCTCCTCTTAAGGACCCTTACTATGATTGAAAAGTATTACGGGGGGCACGTGCCCCAGCCTGAATCCACCCCGGGCGCCCTTGATGAAGACAAACCTCTGATGGAAAAGGTCAAAACCCTCAAGACCCTTGTGGAAAAGGAGATGGAATCCCTCCAGTTCAGCAAGGCCCTGGAGGCTATATGGGACTCCATTGCCCAGGCTAATCGCTATATAGAAGAATCAAAACCCTGGGTCCTGGCCCGGGAAGATAGGCAGAGACTCTCAGTAAAGCTTTACACCCTGGCAGAGACTCTCAGGCTCATCGCCATGTACATAGCCCCATTCATGCCCCATACTGCCCATGAGATACAACAACAGCTAGGTATCCCCTTAGAAGAAAAAGAACAAAGGCTAAGCTACCAATGGGGGCTCCTCAAGCCTTCTACGAGGGTAGCAAAGGGTAAGGCCCTATTTCCCAGGATAGAATTATCCCCGCAACCTTCGCCAAAGGTTGAAAATCCGCCACCCTTCGGCTTAGCCCAGGACAAGCCTTTTGGGCGGGCGAATCTGTTCGCCGGAGGCGAATCTGCCTCAGGCACGACCTACGGCATGACTTAACAGAGGTGAAAAATTGAGCGAAAAGACCGCCTTCAAGACCTGGTGGAACAAACTATTAAGCGTAGCAAAGAAGGACCCCCGCTACAGCCTCCAGGCCTATCACTTCGTCTTTGAGGCCCTGGATTTTGCTACCTATAAGCTGGGTAAGGACCCATTAAGCCCCAGAGAAAAGGAACGCCACGTTACAGGTAAGCAACTCCTGGAAGGTATCAGGGAATTCGCCCTCCAGCAATTCGGTTACATGGCCAGACCAGTGCTTGAGACCTGGGGTATAAAGCGATGTGAAGACTTCGGCGAGATAGTCTTCAATCTGGTAGAGAGTGGACTTATGGGCAGGACGGAATCAGATACAAAAGAGGACTTCAAAGGGGGCTACGACTTCAATACTGCCTTTGACGATGGTTTCCGGTTTAAAGGGAAATTTAATATAAAGACGAACTGGGAAAGTATCAGGACTAAGAGTAAGAAGAAATAGACCCTTACGCCCTTTCTTTGTGCCCCCCCTAAGCCTGCCAAACCCAATAAAAAAGGTGCCGCAACTTTAGAGGAGGGTACTCATGACACTGAAAGGAGAAAGAAACTGCCATGAGTTTTGTGGGAAGCTGCGGCACCTAGACTATCTTTTCCTTTACCTCTTTTATTATACCCTTTTCAAGCTCCGCTTTTAAGGCCTCTAAAGCCTGCTCCTCTGTCTCGCCAAGGGCCATACGGCCCAGGGAGAGGCAGCGAGCCGTAAAACCTGCCCCTTCAGGATTGGATTCCAGAAGCACGTTGAACTCCAGCCCTCCAACCCTTATGGTCGTCTCCTTCGTTATTATAAACTTTTGTACCTTAGAACTTAACTCCCTTACCAGGTCTCCCAGGGCCACGCTGAAGACAAGCTGGCCGTTCTTCAGGGCATCCACAATCTTGTCTTTATCGGCCGTGAGGACAAATACCGTATCCCCGTCCGTCAAGAACCTCAATTCCGCCAGGGGTCTCTTTACCTCTGGGGCATGGGCCCTCAGGTACTGCAGGCTCTTCCTTATCTTCTGCAGGCTTACCCCACCATCCAGCAAGGTCTTGGCCACCCTCATCTGCACAAGGTCTAGGAAAGAATAGAGTCTGCTACTACCATAACCTGTCGCCTGCCTGACAGAGGGCTTTATGAAATTAGTCTCATCCCAGTACTGTACCTGCCTGGGAGTTATTCCTATTATGCCACAGACAGTTTGCGTGTTAAAATTTGTCATGCACCGTCTCCCACCCTTTCCTCAGTTCATCATTATTTGTTTTTAATAAAACATTATTGTTTAAATTATACTGCCTTCTTGCTGTTTGTCAAGTAATTATTTTATTAAAAAAACTGCCTTGAGGTAGTAAGGGCCTGGTGCGTCTCCACCCGCACGGTAGGGGCATCCGCCTGAGGCGGACAACGTGCCCCTACTGTCTCTCCCCTCCCATTGACAAACCCCTGGGAATAACTTATCTTAACCCCTTAGGCCACCTGAGATGGATTGTCCACGATGTAATGGAGGAGGAGTTAGTGTCCACGGAAGAGAGACGCTGTCCGGACGAGAGATACACCATAAACCCTACTATCTGTAAGGGGAGGCAAAAGCGGCGTTACCCTAAGTGCCTTAGTTGCCAGTACCGGGACGTGGAGAGTTTTCCGGGACCCCATAACCCTGTGGTGGCTAAGACCCACATACCCAGTAGCAGGGCCACTCTGGACAAAGGGGAAGACATCTTTAAAGGATATGACATCCGTGGCCTCTACCCCGAACAATTGAATGAGGCACACGCCAGGCGCATCGGCTCAGCCATTGTACAATTCCTTAGACAACAAAGACCTGGCGTCAAGCATATAGTGGTGGGCAGGGACGTTCGGACCTCCTCCCTGGCCCTGGCCCAGGCCCTCATGGAAGGTATCACCTCCTGCGGGGTGAATGTAATTGACATAGGCGCCGTATCCACCGAGACTACCTACTTCACCGTAGCCAGATACGGTTACGACGGGAGTGTAATGGTTACCGCCTCCCATAACCCAGCTAAATATAATGGGTTTAAGATATGCAGAGAAAAGGCCATCCCTGTAGGCTCCGACACCGGCCTGATGAGGATAAAGGAACTGGCAACGCAACCCCCACCAATGAGGGTGGATCGCCGCGGAAAGATAGAACTCAAGGACGTCTTACTGGATTACAAGGCCCACATACAAAAATTTGCCAGGGAATTAAAACCCTTAAGGGTAGTGGTGGATGCCGGTAATGGCATGGCGGGGAAGATGGTACCTGTGGTATTTGAAGGACTGCCCTGCGAAATCATGCCACTGTACTTTGAACTGAACGGCTCTTTCCCCAACCATGACCCCGACCCCTTGAAAGAGGAGAACCTCAAGGCCCTCCAGGACATGGTCAAAAAGACCAAGGCCCAACTGGGGGTGGCCTTTGATGGAGATGCAGACCGATGTTCCTTTGTGGATGAGAAGGGTGAGATTGTAAAGAATGACATCATAACTGCCCTCATTGCCAGGGAATTCCTATCCAGGGAGAAAGGGGCCACCATTGTCTACGACCTCCGTTCAAGCTGGGTCGTAAAGGAGGAGATACTCCTTAACGGGGGGGTACCCTGCAGGGAGCGGGTGGGGCATACCTTTATGAAGACCACCATGAGGGATAAAAACGCCCCTTTCGGGGGTGAACTCTCGGGACATTACTATTTCAGGGATAACTATTTCTGCGATTCGGGTCTCATAGCCATGCTCCAGATACTCAACATACTGAGCCGGAAGACAGTGAGCATGTCTAACCTTGCGGCACCCCTGAAGAAGTACTACTCCAGTGGAGAGAGGAACTTTAGCGTGGCCAATAAGGACGGCAAACTCCAACAACTTGCCGAGGCATTTTCCGACGGGAAGATAGACCTCCTGGACGGCGTGACCGTGGAATATACGGATTGGTGGTTCAACGCAAGAAAGTCCCAGACGGAGCCCAGGCTAAGGATAAACGTAGAGGGAAAGGGCCAGGAACTGGTAGAAAACGCCCTGAAGAAGATTCGGGAGATTATAGAAGGCGAGGGCTAAAATTATCTGAAGCGAAGGGGAAGCGAAGCAATCTGACCTAAAGGGTCATTCTGAGTGAGCCAAAGCCCGTAGGGGCGAACGGCCGTTCGCCCCTACTAAAAGCGAAGGGGAAGCGAAGAATCTCAATAGTCGTCATTCTGAGCGGAGCGAAGAATCTCGCAGTTGTCATTCTGAATGAGCCGAAGCCCTGAGTCCGCCTCAGTCGGACGAGGGGGGAGCGAAGAATCCAGACCCTTCGCTTCGCTCATGGTGACAGAA